>JBLRWR010000011.1:0-23559 GCA_047921135.1 Candidatus Brevefilum sp. | reverse complement strand
GCAACACACGTTCATCCCCACCCACTCACCCGACATCCCCGGCTATGATATCTCGGGTGTCTTGCTGCCTGCTCGCGAAACTTCTGGCGACTTCTTTGACTTTATTGAGCTTGAAAGCGGTCAGCTGGGCATCGTCATTGCTGATGTGGGGGATAAGGGCGCTGGCTCGGCGCTCTATATGGCCATGAGCCGAACACTGATCCGCACCTACGCAGGCGAAAACCTGATGAACCCACAGCAGGTGCTGCATCAGGTCAACCGCCGCATCCTCACGGACACCCAAAACGGGATCTTTTTAACCGTGGTGTTTGGCATCCTCGACCCCCAGCAGGGCACCTTTACCTATGTCAATGCCGGCCACAACCCGCCCATCCTGCTCTCTGAGCAGGATGATCACATGACCCTGACCGAGCTAACAAAAACAGGTACTCTGGTCGGAATTTTTGCTGAAAATTCCTGGGAAGAAAAATCGATCACCCTCCACCCAGGTGAAGCACTCGTTCTGTATACCGACGGCATCACCGAAGCACAGAACGAAACAGGTGAATTTTATGGTAACGATCGCTTTTATGATCTACTCACAGCTGAATTTTCAACCTCAGCTGAAGATTTTCGGAACAGTATTCTAAAGGACATCCAGGTCTTTACTGGCACTTCGCCCCGTCTGGATGATGTCACCCTGATCGTGATCACAAAACCAGCATAATAATCATCAACCCAGCTTTAATTAAAAGAAAAAGCCCGGCCAATACAACCGGGCTTTCTAAATGTTTTCGGTAATTTTATTTAGATACTTCAGCCTGGTCGATCTTCGATACATCTAAAGTTTCTTTTTTCTTGAAAACCACGTGCTCATCTTCAATGTCTACCAAAACGGTATCGCCGTAGGCAAATTCACCAGAAAGCAAGCTGATCGATAGCGGACTTTCGACATGTTTTTGCAAGGTGCGCTTGAGAGGACGGGCGCCAAAGGCCGGGTCGTAACCTTCATTGGCCAGCCACAATACCGCATCTTCCGTTAATTCCACCTGCATACCGTGATCTTCCAGCCGTGATTGGATATCTTCCATCTGCAATCCGACAATTTTGCGCATATCTTCTTTTGAAAGCGGTGAGAACAGGATAATCTCGTCAATCCGGTTGAGGAACTCGGGGCGAAAGGCACCTTTGAGCGCTTTTTCAATTTTCTCTTTGTCAGCCTTATCGGCCTCATCGGTCGAGCCTAAAAAGCCCAGTGTCCCGCCCTTGGTCACATATTCTGTGCCCAGGTTGCTGGTCATAATCAATACGACATTCCTGAAGTCAACCACCCGTCCCTGGCCATCCGTCAGCCGCCCATCATCCAAAATCTGCAGCAGCGCATTCCACACTTCCGGGTGCGCTTTCTCAATCTCGTCGAAGAGCACCACCCTGAATGGCCGCCGCCTGACTGCTTCAGTCAGCTGGCCGCCCTCTTCATAACCCACATACCCGGGAGGGGCGCCAAACAGGCGTGAAACCGAATGCTGTTCGCGATACTCACTCATATCAATCCGCACCAGCGCATCTTCATCATCAAACATAAACTCTGCCAATGCCTTAGCCAATTCAGTTTTACCGACCCCGGAAGGCCCGATGAAGATAAAGGAGCCAATTGGCCGACGGGGGTCCTTCAAGCCGCTGCGCGCCCGTCGAATGGCATCCGCCACCGCTTCTACCGCTTCCGACTGGCCAATCAGACGTTCATGCAGGCGGTCTTCCATCTGCAGTAATTTGTCACGTTCGTCCTCAAGCAGTTGGGAGACAGGGATACCTGTCCACTGGTTGATCACTTCGGTGATATCGTTGACATCAACGACTTCGTCCAGCTTGTGTTCCTGTTCCCAGCGGTCGCGTTGTTGATTGAATTCCTCTTCAATGCGCAACCGTTCAGATTTCATTTGGGCAGCCCGCTCATAATCGCGCTCAATGCCGGCGTGTTCTTCTTCTTTTAACAGGCGGTCTATTTCACTTTTTAACGCTTTAAGATCATCCGGAAGCGAGTACAGGGCCACCCGTAGTTTGGCAGCTGCCTCATCCACCAGGTCGATGGCCTTGTCCGGTAATCGCCGGTCTGAGACATACCGGGCGGATAATTTAACCGCCTGAACCAAAGCCTCATCGGAGAAGGTCACCTTGTGATGCGCTTCATACCGGTCTCGCAGGCCGCGCAGCATCTCAATAGTATCCTCCACGCTGGGCTCCTCAACATACACCGGCGCAAACCGGCGCTCAAGGGCCGAATCCTTTTCGATGTACTTATGATATTCATCCAGTGTGGTGGCACCCACGCACTGCAGTTCGCCACGTGCCAGGGCAGGTTTGAGCATGCTGGAGGCGTCCATCGCCCCCTGCGCTGCACCTGCACCTACCACTGTATGCAGCTCATCAATGAACAGGATAATCTCGCCTTCAGAACGTTGGATCTCTTCAATGGCGGCTTTCAACCGCTCCTCAAATTCACCGCGGAACCGCGAGCCGGCAATCATTGCGCCCAAATCGAGGGAGACGACCCGCTTACCCATCAATATCTCGGGCACATCATTGGTGGCGATCTTCTGTGAAAGGCCCTCAACGATGGCGGTTTTTCCAACGCCAGCCTCGCCAATTAACACCGGGTTGTTCTTCGTCCGCCGGCATAAAATTTGGATCAGGCGCAAAATCTCAACATCCCGTCCGATCACCGGGTCTAGCTTGCCCTCCCGAGCCAGTTGCGTCAGATCCCGGGAGTACTTCTCCAGCGTGCGGTAGCGTGATTCGGCTTTAGGGTCCGTGACAGTCTGGCCGCCCCGCAGCTCGCCGATCGCATCCATCACCCGTTGACGGTTGATGCCCAGGTCATCCATTAACCGGGCAGCCGGGGTGTTACGTTCACTTAATATCGCCAGGAAGAGATGCTCAGTAGAAATAAATTCATCTTTCAGCTTGTTGGCTTCCTGGTTAGCCTGATCAACGATCCGCTTGACCCGCGGGGTGATAAACACCTGACCCGCGCCCCCGCCAAAAATATTGGCTTTCGGGCTGGTCCGCAGGATATAATCCAACCGATCTTTGAAGTTGGTGCCATCAATCTTGAGGATAACAAGCAGTTGTGAGATCACACCCTGGGGCTGCTCAATCAAGGCCAGCAGGATATGTTCGGTATCAATCTGGTTATGGCCATAGCGCTGGATGATCTCCGCAGCGCGCTGGGCGGCTTCCTGGGCCCGTTCGGTAAAACGATCAAATCGCATCATAATCGGTCTTGTCCTTGTCCGTTGAATTCAAAAGCGCTCTATTAGAACATTTGAATTATAACATTTTAATGGGCTAGCTGTAACTATTTTTTATAAGAAAAATATAAAATATTAACAGTGCTGCGGGAAAGGATGCAATTTACACACCAGGCACCCATTATAAAATCAGCATGGCATCGCCAAAGGAGTAAAACCGGTATCCGGTTTCTATGGCTGTCTGATAGGCCTTAATAATCAATTCTCGGCCAGCAAAGGCGCTCACCAGCATCAACAAGGTCGATTTTGGCAGGTGAAAATTGGTGATCAAGGTATCCACCGCGCGAAAACGGTACCCTGGCAGGATATACAGGTCCGTCGGACCGGATACCGGGACAACCACCCGTTGATCATCATTCCCCAGCGCGGCAGATTCCAGTGTGCGGACGCTGGTCGTCCCCACCGCCACTACCCGGCCCCCTGCCGCTTTGGCCGCGTTGATTTGGGCTGCAGTTGAGGTGTTCAGCTCGCACCACTCCGTGTGGATTTTATGCTCTCGGGGGTCGTCCTCCATCACCGGCGCAAAAGTATCCAGGCCGACATGCAAGGTCACCCGGGCGAACATAACCCCCCGATCTGCCAGCCTTCGCATCAGCAGGTCGGTGAAGTGTAAGCCTGCCGTCGGTGCGGCCGAAGAACCGGGTGTCGCGGCATACACTGTTTGATAGCGCTCCGGGTCTTCTAATTTTTCATGGATATACGGGGGTAAGGGCACGTTCCCGATCCGGTCAAAGTAGGGTTCGATCGGTTCAGCAAAGCGCACCCTCCGCTTGGGGCCGTCCAACACCTGGAGGATTTCTGCGCCTGGCCCCTCCTCAATCGTCAATTGCCGGCCTGGCGTCAGTCCTTTGCCGCCTCCCAGCGCACTCCAGGTGTGTTCATCTTCTTTTTCCAGGAGCAACAGCTCCACCTTTCCCCCGCCGGGTTGTTTGTGCGCATAAATGCGCGCCGGGATCACCCGGGTCTCATTGATCACCAAAACATCCCCTGGGTTTAAAAACTGATCAATATTCCAAAAGGTAGTGTGCGCAATGGTTCCCGCCTGGCGATCAACGATCATCAAGCGTGAGTCATGGCGGGGTGTAACGGGGGTTTGGGCAATTCGCTCTTGGGGCAGGTGATAATCAAAGTCAGCCGTGCGCATGGGGTGCTCCACTCAGTTAAAACAGCTTTTGCTGCGGGCGTTGATGGTCGTAGCCGCACCCCAGGTGCTCATAGGCGCTGCGGGTGGCCAGCCGTCCCTGTGACGTACGCTCTAAAAATCCCAACTGCAGCAGATACGGCTCGACAACATCCATGATCGTATCGGGCTCTTCGCTTACCGAAGCAGCAATCGTGTTCAATCCCACCGGGCCGCCGTCATATTTTTCGATCACACACAGCAGCACCCGCCGGTCCAGGTCGTCCAACCCCTGCCCGTCAATATTAAGCAGGTCCAGGGCGGCTTTTGAGACCAGCCCGGTAATTTTTCCGTCCGCACGCACCTGGGCATAATCGCGCACCCGGCGCAGCATGCGCAAAGCCACCCGCGGTGTACCGCGGGCGCGTTTGGCAATCTCATCCATCCCGTCATCATCATAACCAACCTGGAGCAGCCTTGCCCCACGCTGAATGATCTCGAACAGTGCGTCATCCTCGTAATAATCCAGACGGTAAGTGGCACCAAACCTGGCGCGCAGCGGTGAGGTGATCAACGCCAGGCGGGTAGTTGCACCGACCACGGTAAAATGCGGTAACTTCAGGCGAATGGAACGGGCTGCAGGGCCTTTACCGATCACAATATCCAGCGAAAAATCCTCCATTGCCGGGTAAAGCACCTCTTCCACTGCCCTCCCCAGGCGGTGAATCTCATCGATGAACAAAATATCGCCCTCTCGAAGATTGGTCAGGATCGCCGCGAGGTCACCGGCCCGTTCTATCGCCGGACCAGAAGTCACTTTGATGTTGACCCCCATTTCATTGGCCAGGATATGGGCCAGGGTGGTTTTGCCCAGCCCGGGCGGACCGTAAAAGAGGACGTGATCCAGGGCTTCTGCGCGCAATTGGGCCGCTTCGATCAGGATCTGCAGGTTCTCTTTGATTTGTGTCTGGCCAATGAGTTCTGCCAGGCAGGTCGGGCGCAAAGCCCGGTCGAAATGATCCTCGGGTTGGATATCACCGCTGGTCAGGCGGTCGGAAGTGTTTGCCATCATAAGGACGATTATACCCGAACATTCCCTCTCCTCACTGGCCAGCACACAAAATTAAGCCAGGTTGGGATCACCTGTGTCATTGAATTGGACCTCCAAACACCCGTTGAACCTGCCCGTCTCCACAGGTGGAATAATGGTATCATCATAGGGAAAATCACCACAAAGGAGCATCTATGCCAAGAAAATCAATTGACATCGCAGAATTTCAACTACAGCCCCATGACCTGTTTCATCGCCAATGGGCCTTATTAACAGCAGGAGACTTTGCAGCGGGACAGTTCAACACCATGACGATTGGCTGGGGCGCTATTGGCACCATGTGGAGCAAACCCTTTGCCTTTGCAGCCGTCAGGCACTCCCGCTTTACTTTTGAATTTATGGAAAAATTCGATACCTTCACCATAAGCGCATTTCCTGCCCAATATCATGACGCGCTCAATCTGTTGGGGTCTCGCTCTGGCCGTGACGGCGACAAAATCACTGCCAGCGGCCTGACGCCCGAGGCGTCCATTCAGGTGGCGGCACCCGCCTTTGCGGAAGCAGAGCTGGTGATTGAGTGCCGTAAGATCTACGCCAATGACCTCAACCCGGCGCATTTCTTAGACGAATCCATCTTCAAGCACTACCCCCACCACGACTATCACCGCATTTATTACGGCGAAATTGTTTCAGTATCAGGGGTGGAAAAATATTCTGTTTAAAGCATGCCCCCTACAGGTGAGCATACCTGTAGGGGAATTTTCAATCAGCCTTAGCGCCTTGCAAATAGCTCCCGCAAATTGGAGATGATCATGTAAACCCCGGTGATCACCACAACGGCCAGTAAAATATACCAGAAGAATTGAACCACTAGGATTAAAAATCCAGCGGCGGCCAAGAGGATGGCAATCCAGCGGACCAGAATGGCCAGGCGGCGCCGAAAGGCCGCTTCAACCGTAATCATCAACAGCGATAGCCCAATTACCCCATAGATAAAAAAGGGCTGGGCAAAAATCGCCATTAATACCACACCAATAATCATCAGGCCAATGCTGATTGCAGCCCAAACTTCGGCCAGCCGTCTGAACCGCAGTGATTTTTTAGGCTGTGGCTGGTGGGCATGCTGGATGTGTGCGCGCAATAAGGATGGCTGCACATGGGCACGCTCTCCCGGATACCTTTCAATTACCGCCAGTTTTTCCTGTTCAATTGTCAGTCGGCGCCGTTTTTGTGACAACAATTGCCGTTCTTCCTCCACACTTCGGGCAAGGTCATCAACTTCCGTCTGCAGATGCGGAACCTGTTTGATGGCCATCAGATCAAAGCCATGCGCATAATGGACCCTTTGCAACTGATTGATCTCGGCGGACAACCTCTCAATACGATCCTGTAAGGCTGCTTTCCTGGCAGCCTGCATGCCAGCTTGTTCTACCGGCGGAATAACTTTTTCCAATCCTGCCCAGCCCAACGGGTCAAACCAGGCCAAGCGCACCGAACCATCCCGGTTATACCGGGGACCGGCCGGGGCATCCTCACCTGAAAACGGATCCTGCGCGTAATATCCCCACAACCCCCTGAAATTCTTCACCCAATCCTGAGGCGGCTCGATTACCACGGGTGAGTCCCAGTCTTCTTCACCACCATAACCGATCGAAAGCCCATCCCCTTTGGCATAATCAACAAAGGGGATCGTCAAGATCTGTGATTTACCGCCTTCATCTCCGCCCTCAAGTTGGTTTTCTTGAAATAACTTCTCGAAAAATGTGTCAACCCTTTTCTTTGCCTTGACAAAAGGCGCTAAAAACGGCAGGCTCAGTTCTGTCAGATACTCACCCTCTTGAAAATAACTGGCGTGGGATCCACCGCCCACATAAACTACCGGGTGCTCCCCTACTTTTTCAACCTCCGGGTCATCCCAGTGACGGCGCAGGTCATCGCCCGAAAAATTATGGCTGGCATAGGCCACCCAGGCCGGCTGTACCACCCCCTGATCATCTTCATAGGCATAAATATTGACCATTTCCCAATCCGCTTCATGGTCATTGGCCCCAAAGAAGCCTGACCGCCAGTTATTAAACGGGTAAAAATACCAGTACTGCAGCACAATCCAGCCATTTTCGCGCTCAACCCGTCCATAATACTGAAAAGACCGCTTCTCGGCTAGCATTTTCTTGAATGTGAGCACAGCAGCAGCAGCAGAGTCGCCCGGAACGCGTCCGCGCAACAACAGCATCAAAGAAAAAGCGGTATCTAATATCCGGGCTAAGTAACCCACCCGTGCCAGGCGGCTCTTGGTGGGTTTGAATTCGCGTTTCTTCAACGCCTCGCGCAGTTCTTTCAACCGGAATTCAGCCATTTCGGCCAGGTTCATGGGTGAGATGAACTGCAAATAATACACTTTTTTAGCCCCGTCCAGCTCAATGCGGCCCAACTGCGCCAGGTCCAGCTCATCCTCCGGGACCACCTCTTCTGGCGGTAATTTGGGGGATTTCTCCCACAGGCTGGCTTTCTTTACATAATCTTCTACGTTGTAAGGGAAGAATTGCTCGCCCTGGTTAAATTTCAGAACCGGTTCGAAACGTTTCAGGAGGGATGTTTGATCAAAATCAGACATAAGCACCCTCCGTTTCATTTTCTTCTGGCTGTAAAAACCACTGGCGCACATCACCGTAATTCAGATACAAGACCATGATGATGCCCACCGCCAATAACCAGTATGCTTGAGATGGTTGATGGATAAAATACAGGCTCAGAGCGCTGACCAGCGTTCCAATTTGGGCGATCAACCCTAAAATCCAGGTGATTGCTTTCCCACGAAAAAAAGTGACCCCTGCCACCAGCGCCATCCCGGCTGAAACGGCCAGAATGGCAAATGCGATCACATCATACACCAGGATTTCTTCGTGGGTAGTCGCACCCTCCGTTTTTAACACCAACGCAAACGCCGCCTGAAACTCAACCCAGAAGCGGTCCCATGAGGTCAGAAAAGCCCATCGATCTGTGATCAAATTTAATCCTAATGCTATCAAAAGGGGTGCCTGCAAAATTAGCAGAACCGTCAAAATGGAAATCAAGCGCGGTCTCAGTTGTTTTTCTTTCGGCATATGGTATCAGCTTTCTTAATTTTCTATTGCCATTGATTCTATTGAATTACGATCACGAATGCAAGCCGTATCCAGGGCAATCGGAAAGATAAACATTAGGGCAGAATCAGCGACCTGCACTCTGTAAACACCTCTTCCCGCCCTCCGGGCACCCTGAGCCTGAAGCGCCATCAAAGCGCATCAGGTGAATACTCGCTTTACGAGAAGCGAGTTCCCCTTCTTCGAGGGAAGCCCACTTCCGCTTTACTACAGGGGTTTTACTTCGTTCAAGGCTGGGATGGGGTCAAATAACTTGCGAACAATGAAATTATAGACATACACCCACTTTGCGATTGCCCTAAAGCCGCAACCCGCCACACCATAATAACCGCCGTCGAACGCGGTATAATCAGTTTTGCAACCAACCATACGGAGAAGTTAATGACGGAAAAAAGAATTCGCGTTCTGATTGCAAAACCTGGACTGGATGGGCACGACCGTGGCGCCAAGGTGATTGCCCGTGCCTTACGTGATGCCGGCATGGAGGTCATCTACACTGGCCTGCGCCAAACACCAGACATGATCGCCGAAGCAGCCCTGCAGGAGGATGTCGATGTGGTCGGTTTATCGATCCTGTCAGGCGCACATAACGCGCTCGTCCCTGCGGTGATTGAAAAATTACATGCCAACGGCCTGACCGAGGTCAAAGTATTTATCGGCGGGATCATCCCCGAAAACGATATCCCCAGCCTGCTGGAATTGGGCGTGTACGCAGTGTATGGGCCTGGCACCAATACCCAAACCGTTATTGCCGATATTCTCCAGGCCGCCAACCCCACACAAAAATAACCATGCCGCTTCCTGACCCGACCGCAATTCGCCAGGGTGACCGATTAGCCCTCTCCCGGGCACTGACCATAGTTGAAAACAATGCGCCCGAATCTCGGGCATTACAGTCAGCGCTATTTCCCTTCACAGGCCATGCCCACCTGATCGGCGTTACCGGGGCGCCCGGTTGCGGTAAGAGCACCCTGGTCAACCAGTTAGCCAAGCACCTCCGCCTCGGAAACAACGGTGAGCGAAGCCCACAAGTTGCCATCATCGCTGTGGACCCCACCAGCCCCTTTTCCGGCGGTGCCCTGCTGGGCGACCGCATCCGCATGCGCGATTTGGCCGGCGACAAAGGCATCTTCATCCGTTCGATGGCCTCCCGGGGTGCGTTGGGCGGACTGGCGCATCACACCGCGTCTTTTGTCACCATTTTGGATAGTGCCGGCTTTGACCTGATCATCATCGAAACTGTTGGCGCAGGCCAGGCTGAAGTGGATATCGCCAGCCTGGCCCACACCGTCATCGTCGTTGAAGCGCCCGGCATGGGAGATGATATCCAGGCCATCAAAGCAGGTATCCTCGAAATTGCCGACATCATCGTCGTCAACAAGGCCGACCGACCCGGCGCCGACAACACCGCCCGCGCCTTACGGGTCATGCTGGAAATGGCTCAGGGGCAAACCAGTACCCAGGCCTTCAGGGGCAAGCATGCTTTAGTCGCGGACCCGTCTGCATCCAATCAAGACCAACCTTCGTCACCCGCCTGGTCACCGCCCATTCACGCCACCACCGCCATCGATGGCACCGGTATCATGCCGCTGGTTGAGGACATTCACCGCCACAGGCAATACCTCACAACCAGCGGATTATGGGAGCAAAAAGAGGCTAACCGCCTGCGCCGGGATGTGGAAGCATTAATCCGGGATACACTGCTGAGCCAATGGCGGCAAGACCTTGATCAAACCTGCTTTGACGAAGTTATCGCCGATGTGACCCACCGAAAATACAGCCCGGTAGAGGCAGTGGAGAAATTATTATAAAATCACGATCGGGATTTCCCGGTCAGACAAGAAAAATTATTGAAACATATAGTGGAGAAGAACGCAATGAAACGCACCCTTATAAAAGACCTCAATCAACACATCGATGAAGTGGTCACCATCCAGGGATGGCTGCATACCCTGCGTGACCAGAAGAACATGCAATTCCTGATCATCCGGGACCGCACCGGATTGGCCCAGGTGGCCCACTTCAAAAAAGGCAATCCAGGCCTGGCAGAACTTGTCTCAGGCCTCGGCACGGAATCTGCCCTGCGGGTCACCGGGAAGGTCGTTAAAAATGAGATCGTCAAATTGGGCGGCCTGGAGATCCAGCTCGAAGACCTCCTGGTTGAAAATGCAGCGGATGTGCCCCTGCCTTTTGAACCCTTTGGTGAATACCTGCCAGAGCAGGACTTCCGCCTTGATTGGCGTTACCTGGACCTGCGCCGGGAGGTCAACCAGCTCATCTTTGATGTGCAAACCACCGCGGAACAGGCCATGCGCCAGTATTGGCTGGAACATGATTTCGTCGAGATCCACTCGCCCAAGATCATGGGCATGCCCAGCGAAAGCGGCGCAGAGCTGTTCAGCCTGCCCTATTTCGAAACTACGGCCTACCTGGCCCAATCGCCCCAATTTTACAAACAAATGGCCATGGCAGCCGGATTTGAGCGAGTGTTTGAATTCGGCCCGGTCTTTCGAGCCGACCCCTCCTTCACCTCACGCCATATGACCGAATTTACCGGCGTCGATATGGAAATCTCATGGATCGACTCTCACGAAGACGTGATGGCCACCATGGAGCGCTGGCTGGCGTTCACCCACGAAAAAGTGATCGAAAAACACGGTGCCGCCATCGAAGACATGCTCGGTGTACACCTGGAGGTGCCCGCCCTGCCCTTCCCGCGCATCACCATGGCCGAAGCTCACCAGCTCCTCGAAGAAGTTGGCTACAAACTACCGCCTGAGAAGAAATTCGACCTTGACCCCGGTGCAGAACGGGCCATCGGCGCCCACTTCAAAGAAACCCAGGGCCATGACTACGTCTTTATCATCGATTGGCCCTTTGAAGCCCGTCCCTTCTACCACATGCTGCACCCGGATGACCCTGGGACGACCCGCAGCTTTGACCTGCTGGGTAAAGGCCTGGAAGTGGCCACCGGCGCCCAGCGGGAACATCGCTACGAGGTGCTCAAATCGCAAGCCCTGGCCAAGGGCTTATCCCTGGAGATCATCGAGGATTACTTAAATTATTTCCGTTATGGTACGCCACCCCACGGTGGTTTTGGGTTTGGGCTCAGTCGGTTCATGATGATCCTGCTGGATCTACCCAATATCCGCGAAGCGGTGTTCATCTTCCGCGGTCCAACACGCTTGAAGCCATAACCCCAAGTTGAAAGGCATAGCTTAACATGCCCCACCTGTTCGGAAACAGAATTCGCCTGAGGGCAGCTGAAAAAACCGATATTGACACATTTTGCCGCTGGGTCAACGACCCTGAAGTCACCGAAAACCTGATGCTGGCTTATCCCATGTCCCGGGTTGAAGAGGAGCGCTGGTATGAGCACATGCTCGAGCAGCCGCCCAGCGAGCACGTATTTGTGATTGAAATCAAAGCCCCGGAATCCCCAGAGGGGTGGCAAGCCATTGGCACCTGCCAGGTCATGAGTATTGACTGGCGCAATCGCTCCGCTGAGGTGGGCATCATGATCGGAGAAAAAGCTTATTGGAACCAGGGCTATGGTACGGAACCCATGCAGATTCTTCTTCAGCATGGGTTTAACACCCTCAACTTGCATCGGATTTGGCTGCAAGTCTACGCAAAAAACCCCCGCGGCATCCGGACATACGAGAAAGCCGGCTTTACCCATGAAGGCACCTTCCGCCAGGCCCACTATCAGCACGGGGAGTACTTTGATGTGCACCTCATGAGTGTACTCAGAAATGAATGGCATCCCACTCACGAAGTGGCAGGTCAACACTAGATTTATAAGGAAAATTTTCCTATGCCCAAAGCCCACATGCAGCACGATTTACTGTTTGGCAATATCAAATTATTCGCCGGGACAGGCTCACCCGAGCTCTCTCAGGAGATTGCCGATTACCTCGGCAAGCCCTTGTGCGGTCGCGATATCGTGCAATATCCTAACGAAAATCTCTTCGTCAGGCTCCACAACAGTGTTCGAGGCCAGGACTGTTACGTGATTCAGTCCACCGCGTCTCCCGTCCATGAAAACTTAATGGAACTGCTGATTCTCATCCAAACGCTCAAGCTGGATTCGGCCGGGCGGATTACCGCCGTGGTGCCCTACCTGTGCTATGGACGCTCGGACAAAAAAGACAAACCGCGTGTGCCCATCACCGCCCGTTTGGTGGCAGATATGATCACTGTTGCCGGTGCTGACCGCTACATGACCTTCGACCTGCATGCCGGTCAGATCCAGGGCTTCTTTTCCATCCCCGGGGATGTCTTGCGCGGCTTTCATATCCTCAAGGACTACCTGCTGGAGATTGCCCCCAGCCTGCATAATCCCGTGGTCGTCACTGCAGATCTTGGTTTTGCCAAAAAAGCCCGCCCCTATGCTGACCTGCTGCACACCGGCCTGGCCTTTATCGAAAAACAACGCACCCTGGATATCACCAACCCGGTTTCAATGACGGTCATTGGCGATGTTAAAGACCGCGACGTGATCCTCGTTGATGATGAGGTCAATACCGGTGGGTCCATGGTCCATGCCGTGGAGATCCTCAAAGAACACCATGCCCGCAACATCTACATGGTCTTCATCCACCCGGTCCTCTCAGAAAATTCATCCGAGCGCCTGGCAGCGCTGCCTGTTGAACAATTCATCACCACCAACACCATCGCTATCTCACCCGAGAAAAAAGCCTTCTTCGGAGACCGCCTGGTTGTTCTCTCAATCGGCTCGCTGCTCGGCGAGGTTATCCTGCGCGCGAACCAGGGCACCAGTGTCGGCGAAATGTTTAATGAGTGATCTCAGAACTCAATAGATCCCGACCCTTTTTAGATTCTGTGGATTGAAAGGAACATCATATGCAATCATTTCCCACAAAACGAGCGCCCGCTTTTGCGGATGTTCCCGATGAAAAATGGACCGATTGGCGCTGGCAGCTCGGCCACCGACTCAATTCCCTTGAAGATTTTGAACAAATTCTCACATTAACCGAGAGCGAACGTCAAGCCCTCAATCAGCGGGACCTATTCCGGGTCGATATCACGCCCTATTTTGCCTCGTTAATGGACCCCAACAACCCGCTGGACCCCATCCGCAAGCAAATCCTGCCAACAGCAGGAGAGATCCTGCCCTTCACCGGCGAAATGGAGGACTCCCTGTCCGAGGATGCCCATTCCCCGGTGCCGGGCTTGGTCCATCGCTACCCGGATAGGGTGCTGATGCTGGTTACGACACAATGCGCCAGTTATTGCCGCTATTGCACCCGTTCGCGCATTGTGGGCGATCCAACGCACTCGTTTTCCTCCAAAGACTTTGAAGCCCAGCTGGCTTACCTGCGGGCGACACCCCAGGTGCGCGATGTGCTCCTCTCAGGCGGGGACCCCCTTACCCTGGCGCCAAAAGTGCTTGAACGCTTGCTGACTGCCCTGCGGGAAATCCCCCACATCGAGATTGTCCGCATTGGATCCCGGGTGCCGGTCTTTCTCCCCCAGCGTATCACCGATGACCTGTGCGAGATGCTGCAAAGGTTCCACCCGTTGTGGCTCAACATCCATGTCAACCACCCCAATGAAATCACCGCCGAATTAGCGGATGCTTGCGATAAACTCACCCGGGCAGGCATCCCCCTGGGCAACCAGGCCGTCCTGCTGGCGGGTGTCAACGATGACCCACATATCCAGCGAAAACTGGTCCACGACCTGGTGCGCATCCGGGTGCGGCCCTATTACCTCTACCAGTGCGACCTGGTCCATGGCGCCGGTCACTTCCGCACGCCCATTGGTAAGGGCATCGAAATCATCGAAGCCCTGCGCGGACACACCTCGGGGTTTGCCGTACCCACCTATGTGGTCGATGCCCCCGGCGGCGGGGGGAAGATCCCCCTCAACCCCAATTACATCCTCAGCTATTCCGATCACAAGGTTGTCTTGCGAAACTACGAAGGCTACATCACCACCTACGTTGAGCCGGCCAGCTATGAACCCATCGATCCGGCCCTATCTGCGCCTTTCATAAGTGAAATTCTCGAACCCGGGCAGAGCGGCGTGGCGGGTTTATTGGAGGGCGAGGCTATGTTCATCAAACCAGAGGGGTTTGACCACCTCCACCAGCGCGGTGGAGAGCAACATCGCCTGCGCGATCGAGCAGAAAAATGGAAACCCCGCGGCATAGGGGACGGGAAAGCAACAGACTCAGACTCCTGATTAAACCTTGCATCAGGCAGAAAAAAACCCCAGGTGAGCCTAACTGCCTGGGGTTTTTGCCTTTTCTAATGAATTAGGTGGGCGGCGGGATCGGTTCGTCCCCGGATATGCCAGTAAGTTCAAGCGACTCCAAGGGCGCTTTTTTGCTGCGTTGCGTCCACAGGTAGACCCCCAAACCCAATGGGACCAGGAGGAGCAGCCCACTCAAGCACACCAGTCCGATATTCAGCAATAAACTGATAAAAGCATTGTTCGAAATGTTCCCGTTAAACACAAGTTGACTGATGCCATCGATCAGGTTTGGTATGCTGCTGGACAGCAATATCATGCCCGGACACCCGCAGATAAAGGCAGAAATGACAGTGATCACCAGGATGGGTTTGTTTTTTGATTTTTTCAAGTTTTATACCTCAATCGACAGAATCGCTATGATTTTACCACCATCTCTACATCCAATCCGAGATTCCAGTTCCTCATGTCTTGCTGATGCGCTCGTGGGAAACCTCTGAAATGATGTAAAATATGGGGGATGAACCATACGAATTCGAGGGTGCCCAATGCCTGAACGACACATTGATCTATTAATCCTGATCATCATCTCTAAATCACAATCAAAAAAGCTGATGGGGAAACTCAACAAGCAGCATTTTTATTTCACCGTGATCGATAGCAGCAGCAGTATGTTCCAGGAACCCACAGTCAGCCTGCTGATGGGATTGAACCATTCCCGATTAGAAACACTAAATCGGCTCATCAAGAAATATTGTCAACCCTATCGGAAGTTCATCCCGGTTCAAATGCATGACAGCAGGCAGCTCAGCCATTTGCCCGTGATTGAATCCCTGGAGGGAGGCGCAACGCTGTATGGCATGTCGGTTGAACATTTCGAACAGATCTGAGGCACCCCGTGAAATTAATTTATGCCATCATCCATCAAAGAGACAGCGATATCGTGGTCGAAAACCTGGTCAAACAGGGTCACACGGTCACCCGCATGGCCAGCACAGGCGGATTCTTACGGTCGGGAAACACGACCCTGCTGATTGGCGCCCCTCCAGAAGCCCTTGACCAGGTGATTGCCCTGCTCAGGGAATATTGCTCACCAATTGCGCCCAATCAGCACGCTGCCACCATTTTTGTGGTAGATATGCCGGTTTACAAAAAACACTAATACCGCTTGCCAGCCATGAATTTCAGCCAATTGCGCGACCAAACCTTACGCATCAAACGTCACATCAACCGCTTTACCTGGGGCGGCTCTTGGGCTGCAGTTTTATCTGAAGACCAGCGCCGCAATCTCACACTATTCTTCTACGATGGCCTCTTTTCGGCCGCCAGTGATAAGATCATTCTGACCTACATCACAATTTACTTACTGACCCTTGGTGTGTCCCGCCAGCAGATCGGTTTCCTCAGCTCGTTCACCAATCTGGCCGATGCGCTCATCCTGTTGCCAGCTGCTTTTCTTGTCGAGCGTACCGGTCAGCGCAAGGAAATCACCGTTAAAAGTGCGGTTGCCAGCCGCATAATAGTGGTTTTGATGGCTGTGTTACCTTTTTTCCTGGGGGGTTCATCCGCCCTTGTGTGGACCATCCTGGGTCTGGCCTTATTGCGAGAAGCCGCTAATAATTTCGCCTATCCAGGATGGATTGCCCTCACAAGCGACATCGTCCCTATCGAGGGGCGCGGGCGCTATTTTGGCTCGCGGAATTTCATCATGGGCCTGGCTGGCATCTTAATCGTGCTGATCATCGGTGAAGCTATCACCCAAATTGGTGAACCATTGGGATACCAATTGGCTTACCTGCTGGCCGCCATTTTTGGGGTAATCTCCATCCGCTACTTTGCCAGACTCAAAGACCCGCTCACATCAAACCAAGAAATGCCTGAGACCGATCAGGGTGAAATTACACACCATCTCGTCGACGACCTCAGGGACATCCTGGCTTCCCTTAAAGGTCATCCACAATTTATCCGTTTTGCGATTTTTATTGCTGTGTGGAATTTCAGCATCAATATCGCCGCGCCCTTCATTACCGTCTACATGGTGGACACACTTAAACTGACCGCTGCCATGATCGGTGTGGCCACCGTCGTCAACACAAGCGCCAACATGCTGGTGCAAAGACAGGTCGGGTTACTGGCTGACCGGTGGGGAAACCGCATCATGTCCATATTTTTTCTCTTCCTCATCCCGGTTTTGCTGCTTGTGTGGGGGTTATGGGTGCGGCTGTACTGGCAGGTCATCCTGATTGAAATCCTGGCCGGGTTGCTATGGGGTGGTTTCAACCTGGTCAGCTTCAATAACCTGCTCCTGCAAACACCAGCAGAACAGCGAGCCCGTTTTTCTGCCTATTACCAGATTATCGTCACCCTCTCATTGGCCGGTGGTGCGGCATTGGGCTCATTTTTGATCCCCAGGATCGATTTTGTCGGCGTGGCCTTGTCCTCAGCCGCGCTGCGCTGGGTAGCCGCCTTGCTGTTTGTATTGATCGTTGCGAACCCCGCACCCGTAACCAGCGACGATTAATCAAACACCCTCTAAGCCGACCAGATCAACATTCAGGCTGACTGACAGCCACTGACCACGCCATCATAAAAATTTCCCGCTATAAACCCGCTGACTCAATCAGGTACAAGATCAGCCCAATCAGGACTGCCGCGGGGATCACCACCACCCAATCGTTCACCTTGAACAGTTTCGGCAGGGTCAGATCGCCATAATCCCCCTTTTGCAGGATTCCCGATCTTAGCTTGGGATAGAGCGCAGCAAACAAACCGGAGCCAATCCAAATACCCGCCAATCCGCCCACCAGCGCATCGAGGTATCCATTGCCAATCGCCCCGGCAATCGTCCCCGGGCAGTACCCTAAAAGCGCAAAACCTACGCCAAAGATCAACCCCCCGATACCGTTCATGCCCCATGATCCATGTTTAATGCTTAGTTCAACCCAGCCCAGGCTCTTCATCGTGTAAACGCCGATCATACCGGTCAATACAGCTGTCAGCATGATTTTCACCACAGTGAAATCCGTCAGTAAAAGCTGGCCCAGGATGACATCATAGTTTGTCACGCCGCCCTTCTGCAGCAAAAAACCAAACACTATTCCCAACCCTAAGCCTATTGCCAGCGGAGACCATCCCGGCTGACTGAAGAATTTTGTCCGCGTGCTTTTAATTGTCATGTTCACCTCACCCGGCAATTAGTCGAAACAGGACGTGGGCAGCCAGGATTCCACCAATAAAAAACGCTATGCCAGAGATCCATGATGAAACCGCCAGCTGCAGCGCACCGTTAATCCCGTGTCCGCTGGTGCATCCATTCGCCCAGCGCGCGCCAAAACCAATCAGAACGCCGCCGATCACCGCAGTCAAGACCCGCAACACAGGTGTATTCCCAAAAGCAGACAGCCACAAAGCCGGTACCCACTGGAAGGCAAAATCTCCCGAGAGGATTGCTGAGGTTAATGCCCCAAACACAATCCCCAAGACCAGCATCCACTGCCAGTCTATTTCCGGTTTAAACTTTCGGTAGTAGGGCTTAAGCCCCACATCCGGTCCCCGAAAAAATTTTTCAATCATCCCACTGGTTTTGGCAAATGGCGTTGAGCAACCAAAGGGTTTTTTCAAGATTAAAAAACTGAGCCAGCTGACCACACCAATCCCCACCCCCACAACATACGGTGACCAGCGTACCTGTGTTAAAAATGCCATCCTCCAGCTCCTTTATCTTAATGGGTCATATCTGTTTATCGCTGGTAAACCTCGCTATAATATCGCGAACCATGCGGATTGACACACTTCCGGCACGCCTTGGCATAACCAGCTGCGCTGTATGCGGCCATCCCTCCCGGGACGTTCAGCAGCTTCTTAAACCCTCGCTGCGCTAAAATGCTGGCCCCCATGCTTGAACGCAGACCCGAACTGCAGATCAGCACGGTGAGATGCTGCGGATCAAGTTTTTTAAACGCTGTCCGCAGGTTTGGCGCTTCAATATTGATTGCACCTTGGATATGGTTTTCTTCAAATTCTGCCCTGGCGCGCACGTCAACCAGGGTGAAATTATCCTCCCCCAGCACCATGCCATGCAAATCTTCAGTCGAAATTTGCTCAATGCGGCTTGTCCGTTGCCCTGAAGCCAGCCAGGCGTTGATACCGCCGGCAAGGTACCCTACAATCCTGTCGAGCCCCACCAGGCGAGCCCAGGCCACGGCCTCCTCGGCCTTCTGATTGTCATCCGCGATCAACAAGATGTCTTTATCAACCGGTAAAACCCAGCCTGCAAAGGTGGGGAAGTTACCGTTCAGGTCAAGATGCCATGAACCTGGAATGTATTGACCACCAAACGCAAGGAAATGTCGCGTGTCAACCAGGACCACCTCTGGATCCTGCAGATATGCCTTAAATTGTGCCAGGCCCACACGTGCCAGCTTTGGCAGTGTTACAATCCGGGCTGGTCCCTGTCGGTTGATCTCACTGCAGCGGCTGAAATGGTCCGGTGTTGAGGGCATATCTTCCGTCAGCGATTTAATAAATGCATCCTTTTCTTTTATTTGCAAAGCCGGGTTATACTGTCTTTCATAACCTATCGTAGTCAGGTATTTCGCTCCCATCGAACGCCCGCATAAAGACCCAGCGCCATGGGCAGGATAAACCTCGCAATAATCTGGCAGCCTCATCAGCTTATCATGCAAGCTGTTGAAGAGCTTATCCGCCAATTCCCGGGCCAAATCCGGGAACAGATCCGGCCGGCCCACATCCCCCACAAACAATGTATCTCCTACAAACACGCCAATGGGGTTTTCACCCCGGTGTTTATCCTTGACCACAAAGCTGAGGTGTTCAGGGGTGTGCCCGGGCGTCTCCAGTACCTCCAGTTCAATATTTTCAAATGTAATGCAGTCCCCCTCTGCAAGGGGCACATGTTCAAAATGGCAATCGGCCGATTTTGCGATGTAGATCTTCGCGCCGGTTTTCTCAGCTAAATCCATGTGACCGGAGATAAAATCAGCGTGCAAATGGGTTTGAAAAATATGCGTGATCTGCACCCCCATTTGCCTGGCCTCCCGCAGGTAGAGGTCCACATCCCGCTGTGGATCGATCACGGCACAGGATTTTTGACCGGCCAAAATATACGAGCTGTGGGCAATCTTTTCAACAAAATAATGTTTAAGTAGCATGACGTGGCATCCTTTCTATTAATCAACCCTCATTAAGTGAGCCAAATTTCAACACGATTTGATTTGTGCTTTGAGCGATCCTTCTAATGAGACGATTAGAGTTTAAAAAAATGCTCAACTGATCGCCATTAAATTATGTTCAAACTATCCGCTAGATAATTATTACGAATTTTGCCGCCTAAGTAGGTCAACACATACAGTAAACACATATCATGAAATTCAGAAACTGGAGGATAAAATTAACCGTCATCGTCGATGCACCTTGGACATTTGCAGTCGGTAAACGTCGCTCTGAGCCCAGCAGATCCCAAAATTTTACCCAACAGGTCGTCAACCGCCGCATCACAGATCCAATAATAGACGTTTTGGCCATCTTTTTCATCAGAGACCATACCAGCTTCGCGCAACACCCGTAGCTGTTGCGAGACATAAGCTTGCGGGCGTTGAGTCAGGGCTTGTAAATGGCACACACAGCAAGGCTGTTCTCTCAAAGCATCCAGGATCTGCAGGCGCACCGGGTGTGAAAGCACTTGAAATATTGTAGCTTGGGATTGGTAGTCTTTATTATTCATCAAATGACCGGTATATATCAACACATGCATACTTTCAGCCTCTATGATAACCCCTTAACCGCATCTCATCAAGCTGACCTCGGTTCAACAGTTGCTTTGTACCCAGATTTCACTTATCACCCAATATTGATCTTCGTCCAGCTTTCCTCAGCTCGAAATGCCCATACACCAGCACGAATTCTAAAACACGGATTTGCCTCCAATGCCTGAGAAGGCAGAGAGGTATAAATGTTGTATAAGATTATTGGACTATACTTATGATTTTTATCATAATTAAGGTAAAATACAATTAAAATAAATACCCAGGAGCAAATTATGATAGAAAAAATTATCAAATCCGATGCAGAATGGAGAGCACAGCTCACCCAGGAACAATACGAGGTCACCCGCAGAAAAGGGACCGAACCGCCCTACTGCGGCATGTTTTATGACCACAAACAACCCGGGACCTACACCTGCGTCTGCTGTGATCTGCCGTTGTTTTCATCCGATGCCAAATTCATCTCCGGCACCGGATGGCCCAGCTTTTTCGCACCGGTCAATGAAGCCCACATCGCTTACCATGATGATCGCAGCTACGGCATGCACCGCACAGAGATCGCCTGTGCACGCTGTGATGCACACCTGGGGCATGTCTTCAACGATGGGCCCAAGCCAACCGGGTTGCGCTATTGCATTAACTCTGTTTCATTAGAATTTAAACCCGAGACTAACCAGGAGGCAGAAAAATGAACCAAAAAACAGCCACCTTTGCTGCAGGATGCTTTTGGGGTGTGGAAGCCAATTTTAACAAACTCCCCGGCGTAATTGACACCGCAGTCGGCTATACTGGCGGCGAGGTGCACAATCCCACCTACCGTATGGTTTGCTCAGACAAAACCGGCCACGCTGAGGCCGTCAGGATAACCTTCGACCCCGAAAAAATTGCGTATGCAGACCTGGTGCGGGCTTTCTTTGACCTGCACGACCCCACCACCCCAAACCGGCAAGGTCCAGACGTAGGCTCACAATATCGCTCGGTAATCTTTTTTCAGGATGAAGCCCAGCGTGAAACCGCCGAGCAGGTCAAAGCCGATCTAGATGCCTCGGGCAAGTACCGCTACCCCATCGTCACCCAGATTGTCCCCGCTGATGAATTTTACAAGGCTGAAGAATACCATCAAAAATACTACGCTAAGAATCACTCTTGGCGGTAATGTTGTCATCACCAATAAGTAAAACTGGCGCTGACAATATTTTCAGAACACGAATTCGGGAAATACGAATCCCGATGACCTTAAGAATGCTTTCCGTTAATTGCAATAACGGATTAACGAACGCATAGGGTTGATCGAACCCGAAAATTTCCCAAAAATTTTCTTAACAGGCTAAAAAATCGCCTGTATTTCTGCGTGTCTCACTTCCAAATGAGCAGCGTCTTCTGCCCCTCCCAATATAATTCGGTAACCCTTTTTTGGCTTTATTAATTATTCTGAGGTAAACAAACTATTTATCATTTTCTTAATCACCTGATGTACAAAGTTCAGGTATAATTCAGGCATGGCAAGAACGAACCAACCACAACAAGAAACAATCGAAGATATAGATCGCCGAGTTGCCATCCTGATTGATGGCGATAACGCACAGGCTTCCCTGATCGAACAGATCCTGGTAGAAGCAGGTAAATTTGGCAACGCTACCATCCGCCGTGTTTATGGCGATTGGACGACACCAAACATGAACTCCTGGAAGGATACCCTGAACATTCATGCCTTCCAGCCCATCCAACAATTTCGCTACAGCGTCGGCAAAAATGCCACCGACAGCGCCATGATCATTGACGCCATGGACATTTTACACTCCAACCATGTAGACGGCTTTTGCCTGGTCTCCAGCGATAGTGATTACACCCGCCTGGCCACCCGCATCCGTGAGAGCGGCTTACTGGTGGTCGGCATCGGTGAGAAGAAAACCCCACGCGCCTTTGTGAGCGCCTGCAATGTCTTCATTTACACCGAAAACATCAAACGAAAGAGCCGGGGAAGTGGCGGGGGGGATGGACGCAAAAAGACGAGTAATCTCACTGATCAAGAGAGTGAACTGATCGACCTGGTCAGCCAGGCCATGGACATGGTCGGCCCGGACGACGACGGTTGGACCCGCCTTTCTGAGGTGGGTACGGCGCTGCGCCGGATCGACCCCGGTTTTGACCCCCGCAGCTTTGGGCATCGGCAGCTCAGTCAACTGGTCAAAGGCCATGGCCGCGAATTTGAAATGCGCAAAGTGGCCAACGGCGCCATCATCGAAGTCCGCTTGCGAGATTGACTCATCCCAAAACCACACAGGTGCAGAACATTCTGCACCTTTTTGTTTTACAAACACAACCGCAATACAATGAAATGCCAAGCGCTTAACCTAGACTCAATTCTCACCGCGGCCACCTTTGCTGCGCAAAAACACCACGGACAGGTCCGCAAAGACCAACAGGCCTCGCCCTATGTCACCCACCCCCTCACCGTCGCCCGGCTGATCTACACCATCGGGGAAATCCAGGACCAGGACATCCTCATCGCTGCCATCCTGCACGACACCCTTGAGGACACTAATACCCGGCCAGAGGACCTCCAGGAGCATTTCGGAACAGATGTGCTGGCGATGGTTTTGGAAGTAACGGATGATAAATCCCTTCCAAAATTGTGCCGCAAACAGCTGCAGGTGATCCACGCCCCCCAGCTTTCTTACCCTGCCCGGATCATCAAACTGGCCGATAAGATCGTCAACTGTACAGACATCCTCCGCAATCCCCCGGTCGATTGGTCCCTAACCAGGCGCCAGGAATACATCCAATGGGCAGCGGATGTGGTTTTCCAAATCCGTGGGACCAATGCACCCCTGGAACAAGCTTTCGATGAGCTTTTTGCTGAAGCTGAAGCCTTGCTCAATTTTCACCTCCAACCCTTTGACACCGTCAGCAACCGCGCCTGGGGTCCAGGGGCGAATGACACATGCGAATA
>JBLRWR010000010.1:0-23980 GCA_047921135.1 Candidatus Brevefilum sp. | reverse complement strand
ATCCCGATTGAACCAACGGTGGGGATGATCCTGGGCTCTGGATTGGGTGACCTGGCTGAAAGTGTGGAGGATGCCGTCATCATCCCGACTTCCCAGCTGCCGCATTGGCCAATTTCAACCGTGCCGGGCCACAAGGGCCGCTTGGTGATTGGTAAGCTGGAGGGCGTCAGTGTGCTTGTGCTGCAGGGACGCAGCCATTTTTATGAGGGCTACAGCATGGGGCAGATTACCTTACCTGTGCGCGTGATGCAGCGCCTGGGCTGTGGAACATTGGTCGTTACCAACGCGGCTGGCGCGATCAACCCTGATTATGTGCCCGGTGATTTGATGCTGATCAACGACCATCTCAACATCATTGGCATGGGTGGTGCTAACCCGCTGCAGGGGCCTAACCTGGAGGAATTTGGGCCGCGCTTCCCCGATATGAGCCAACCGTACGATCGGGCATACCTGGCAATGGCCAGAACGGCTTGTGAAGAAGCAGGCATGGCGTACCAGGAAGGTGTATATGCATCGCTTTCCGGCCCATCCTTTGAAAGCCCGGCCGAACTGCGCTATCTGCAAGTTATTGGTGCAGATGCCGTGGGTATGTCCACGGTGCCGGAGGTGATTGTTGCCAGGCATGGCGGGATGCGAGTTTTGGGCGTTTCCGGCATCAGCAATAAGGCCAACCTGGATGGCAGTACAGTTACAACCCACGAAGAGGTCCTTGAGGCTGGAGAAGTGTTGGTGCCCAAACTGACAGCGTTAATCCGTGGGTTTTTGGCAAAACTTTAGGACAGTGTTTCTTACTGTTGTGATATCAACCACCGGGGATCTGTAACATGGAAATGGTTTTGCAGAGCATACTCCGTGGTTTAGTTACGTACCGGACCATCATTTTTATCGTTTTAGGCCTGGGCATCCTGCTGTATCTGCGGATGTTCACCATTGGGCTGCACGAATGGCAAACATCTGTCTTTGGTCTTGAACGTCGCCTGGCCCAGCGCCGATTGATTTCAGCTACGACCGGGCTGGTTTTGCTGGTCTTATTATTCGTTGGGGAGTTTTTATTGGTCACACTGATTGAACCTCGGATGCCTGCCCAACCTCTTGAATCAACACAGGTGATGGATCCTTTAAGGGAACCCGGTGCTGCATCACCCCCCGAACAAGCGGATGGGAGCGATTTACCCCCAGAAGAAAGCGTCAATGTGCCTGTTGAGCAAAGTGAGCTGGTCTTCGAATGTGTGGAGGATCGGGTAGAGATCACTTACCCTGCAGACGGTGATGTTGTCAGCGGTTCAATTGAGATTATCGGTTCAGTCAATGTCGATAATTTTGGATCTTACAAATATGAGTATTCCCCGACGGGTAATATCAACTGGGTCACAATTGCGGCTGGCAACCAGTTGAAGCTGGATGAGAATATTGGTTTTTGGTACACCAGTGCCCTGACGCCTGGCCGGTATTTATTGCGGCTGGTACCGCTCGATAATGCCGGTGAAGCATTGACGCCTTGTATTGTTACCGTTGAGGTGGTCTCAGAGGAGTAAAAGAAATATGCCTGAAATTGAAATTCGTCCGGTTGTTGTCGGTGACATTGAAAACTTATCCGTGATTGAGCATGGTTATCACAGCGCCTATGTTTGGCAGGTGGGCATGGACCTCAACACCGAAACATTGAAAACAGACTTCTGCCGCAGGCGCCTGCCCCGCCAGGTGTTTGTGTCTTATCCGCGGGGACGTGATCATATTTTTGGGGATCTTTCTAAAGCTGAAGCGTTTTTGACTGCGGTTATTGATAGCCAGCCGGTGGGTTATGTTAAGGTGCAGGCTGAACCGGCCACTAAGGTTGCCAGGGTCTCAGACCTGGTGGTTTCAGCACCCTTTCGCCGCCAAGGTATCGCCTGTGGTTTATTACTGGCCACTTTGGATTTGGTTTCTCATCGAAAGTTTTCTGCCATGATTTTAGAAATGCAATCCAAAAACGATCCAGCGATTGCCATGGCAGGGAAATTGGGTTTTAAATTTTGCGGTTTCAGAGATCATTATTTCCCAAATGATGATCTGGCACTGTTTTTTGGCAGGTTTGCACTGTGAATTAGAGGTTGCTTAATGATTTTTGGGATCACTTGGGCTAGTATTTTCCAAACGATCAGCCAGATCACGGCAGCTGGCGTGGCGATTACTGCCCTTTCGTTGCTCTTGTATGCGCTGGCCTACAATTTGCATGAGCGGGTGGTCAGATCATTCATCATGATTTTAATGTGCGTGGTGGTTGTGTATACTGCGGAATCCATCGCCAGTGTAAGCAACCAGCCCATCATGACGGAGATCAGCCTCAGGGTCAAATGGGCTGGGATCACATTGTTACCTGCCACGTATCTGTATTTTGCTGATTCATTGTTGACCCTCACCGGACGGCCCAGCCGGGGGCGCCGTTTGTGGACGGTGCGGATGGTCTACTTTTTCTCCGTGATATTAATCATCTTGATACCGGTAAATATTTTGGTCGGCCCGCTGGTGGAAACTGGACTGCCGGCACCGCACTTAGCAAGAACGCAGTTCACAAGACTTTTTGCAATTTATTACGCAGGGGTGATGCTTGTTGCGGGCTCTATCCTTTACCGGGCTTTTCAGCGGACGGTCACCAAGACCAGCCGGCGCAGGATGATTTACCTGCTGACAGGAGCGACCGTGGCCGCAGTTGGTACTTATCCGTACTTGCTGTTTGGTTCGGGCTTGTTTTCCCATATCCCGCTCCTTTTTTGGATCATCGTCAGCCTTGCCAACCTGCTAGTAGGGGGATTCCTGGTCATTATGGCCTATTCGGTTGCGTTTTTTGGCGTGACCTGGCCTGACCGGTTGGTAAAAAGTCGCCTCTTCAAATGGTTTTTGCGCGGGCCATTCACCGCATCTGTTGTTCTGGCCACCACGACCATTGTCCGGCGTTTGGGTTTGCTCTGGGATGATCCCTATAATGCCTTTGTTCCCATTTTCATGGTAGGGATGATCCTGTTGATCGAATATGTGATCACGATTTTAGCGCCGCTTTGGGAACAACTGCTGTTCTATGGCAGCGATCGCAAGGAAATCTTGCGCATCCAATCGCTTGAAGATCACCTGCTGACCCGATCTGATTTAAGACAATTTCTAGAAATTGTTACTGCAACGATTTGTGATTTGTTGCAGGTTAACAGCGCGTTTGTTGCAATGATGGACGGCGGCGGGTTGATGCTGCTGACCGTGGCGGGCGATCAGGAAGCGTTTAAAGAAATCGAATCCTCGGATGAAGTTCTCGCTTTAACGCTGGAAAATGGCACCCAGTCTGCGGGCAGTTTCCTTCATTGGAGTGGACATATATTGATTCCGCTGGTGTATGAAGATCAGAATAATGGAAAAGTTTTGTTGGGTTTGTGCGGATTTCCTTGGGAAGAATCCCGCGAGATGGAAGCAGAGCATCTTCAATCGATCAATTTATTGACCTACCGGGTGAGCCTGGCGCTACGCGATTGGAAAATGCAGCAGCAGGTGATTAATTCCATGGAAAGCTTGCAGCCGCAAGTGGCGCTTATTCAACAGCTGCGTGCGGCATCGAGTTATAACAAAACCAGTGTCCTGCTGGATGAAGCCAACCTGCCTGAGGAGGATTTTGTCGAGTGGGTCAAAGATGCCCTTTCTCATTATTGGGGCGGGCCAAAATTGACCGAAAGCCCCTTGCTGGGCTTACGGGTCGTGCAAGCAGCCATTGATGAGTATGATGGCAGCCCGAGCAATGCCTTACGCGGCATCCTAAAAACGGCTATCGATAACATCAAACCCGAAGGGCAGCGGCGTTTTACACCTGAATGGATTTTGTATAATATTCTTGAGTTAAAATTCTTGGAGGGGCGCAAGGTCAGAGAGGTGGCCAATCGATTGGCCATGTCTGAGGCGGACCTTTACAGAAAACAACGGGTTGCTTTGGAAGCCGTATCAAAGACGATTGTCAGCATGGAATTAGCAGCGCGCGAAGAGGAGCAAACATGACAGCGCAACTTGGGGCGGGAAATGATCATAACAACCAGCGAATTAGCGAACGGAAGCTAGACTTACAGGGAGAATGCAGTCCAGTCAGGCCGGAGGAATTGGACGAGAGTTGGTGGGCAGCCCTCCTGGCCGATGAACCGATGCCAGATCAACACGCTGCCTACGATGAACTATCTCCAGAAGAAACCCCTGTTCCCCTTGATGAAATACAACCTGCATCAGCAATTAATTGGGAGATGGTGAAGTCTTTGTTTGCAAAAGATGAAGTCATCACATTACGGGTCGTTAGCTTTAATCGGGGCGGGATCCTGGTTGAGGGCCCTGATGTGCAGGGCTTTGTACCTGCCTCCCATTTGATTGACCTCCCAGTGAACCTTACAGAAGACGACCGGGAACCGTATCTGACCAGTTATTTGGACCGCGAAATCTCAATAAAAGTTATCGAATGCGATCCTGAAAAGGAACGCATTGTATTCTCTGAACGGGCAGCCCTGGCCGGTGCTGGTAAACGCAAGGACCTGCTCAACAGCCTTGCTGAAGGTGACATTGTCCATGGTTGTGTGACCAATGTGACGGATTTTGGCGTGTTTGTTGATTTGGGTGGTTTGGAAGGCTTAATTCATATTTCAGAGCTGTCCTGGGGACGGGTCCACCATCCATCGAACATCCTCAGGTTGGGCGATGAAGTGGAGACGATGGTTGTTGAGGTGCTGGAGAAGCAGGGGCGGGTGGCATTGAGCCTGAAACAACTGGAGAAAAATCCCTGGGATGATATTAACGGGCACATTTCTCTGGGGGATATTGTTGAGGCAGTGATCACCAGTATTGTTAAATATGGTGTGTTTGCGCGTTTGGAACTGGGAGTTGAGGGTCTGATACACATATCGAATATCGATTTTCCCTCCGACTGCACCCGTTTGGATCATTTTCTCAGTGAAGGTCAGCTGGTTAAGGTGAGTGTGATCAGTATTGATGCACAAAAACGACGTTTGGGCCTCCGGCTAGAAAGTTAAACTTAAAAAATGGCAAAACGACCGATTCAACAAACACAAAAAAAGGGTGAAGCAAGACAAAAGGCCCTTTTCCAGGCTGACCTGGCGGATAATGGCCAGACGACTCGCCAAAGAACTCACCTATTTGATTATGGATGGGATTTGCTGGGCATCTTACTTTTCACAGCGTCCTTCATTTTGCTATTAGGCTTTTTCCAGGTCACCACAGGTGCATTGATCACACCGATGGTGAACTTTTTCACCCGCTGGTTTGGTTTGGGGCGCTTCCTGGTGGTGATTGCGATGATCACCATTGGGTTACAGGTGATCCGGTGGCCCAAGCAGCCTGTCAAGGATATTTCGTTAGGCCGGATCCTTGCCTTCGAAGGGGCGGGCTTTTTCTTTTTGGCCTTGCTTTCCATTGCTAACGGCCGCTCGATTGCGGAAGTAGAAGCCGGAAATGATCCGGGTGGCATTATTGGCTGGGGCATTGGGGAAATTTTTCGACTCACGATTGGCCCGACTGCCGGATTTGTAATTGTGCTGGCTTTATTGGTGGTCTGTTTGGTGGCAGCCTTTCGGCTGCTGCCCAGATTGGAAACAGCTGTGCAGTCTCAAGTGGGCAACCTCTCAACGATTGAGGAAACCCTTGGCAGTCAACGTCAGGCTGTTAAACCGGCAGCGCCTGCCAGCAAGCCAAAAAAGCCGGAAGTGCAACCACCGCAGAAGGCTCAAACATCCGTTGCCCTGCCGCCCGAATATCAAAAAACTTTTAACACGCCGGATATTGCTGAGGACACCTCGAACCTGCCCCTGGAACGATCGCCAGAGCTGCCGCCGCTTGAGCTGTTGACTAAGGGAGAATCCTTTAAACCGGATAAACGCACGATCAACCTGACCGCGGGCTTGATCGAAAAGACACTGGATGAATTTGGTATCCCGGCCAAGGTGGTTGGGTTCCGGTCTGGCCCCACGGTGACGCAGTTTGCCGTTGAGCCAGGGTATATTGATAAATCCGATGATGACCGGCATAAGATCCGCGTTTCCCAGATCTCCTCGCTGCAGAAAGACCTGGCCCTGGCGCTCTCAGCCGAGCGATTGCGCATCGAGGCGCCTGTTCCGGGTAAGTCTTATGTGGGCATCGAGATCCCCAATCCAAACAGTTCGGATGTGGGACTGCGTTCACTGCTCGAGTCTGAGGCCTTTTCTCGGGTCAACTCGCCTTTAGCGCTGACCCTTGGCCGGGATGTCTCTGGGCGAGCTGTCATCTCAGACCTGGCCACGATGCCACATTTGTTGATCGCAGGCACCACGGGTTCGGGGAAGAGCGTGTGCATTACTGCAATTACCGCTTGTTTGGTGATGAATAACTCTCCTGAGGATCTGAAATTGGCGATGATTGATCCCAAGCGGGTTGAATTGATGCGCTTTAATGGATTGGCGCATTTGATGGGCAGTGTGGAGACGGAAATTGAGCGGATCTTAGGCATATTGCGCTGGGCCACCACAGAAATGGATTTTCGCTATAAACTGCTGGAAAAGGCGCGCGCCAGGAATATTGATGCCTACAACCGCAAATTGGAGCATCAAAAGAAGCGCAAGCTGCCCAAAATTGTGATCATCATTGATGAGCTGGCTGATTTGATGATGGCTGCGCCGGATCAGACGGAGCATGCCATCATCCGCCTGGCGCAAAAAGCCCGTGCAGTGGGCATTCACCTGATCTTGGCGACCCAGCGCCCCAGCACGGATGTTGTCACCGGATTAATTAAAGCCAATTTCCCGACCCGCATCTCTTTTGCGGTTGCTTCATCGGTAGATTCACGGGTGGTCCTGGATACCGGCGGCGCGGAGACCTTGTTGGGCAAAGGCGACATGCTCTTTTTGCATCCGGAATTTGGGCTGCCCCAACGGGCACAGGGTGTGCTCGTCTCGGATAAGGAACTGAACCGGATCATACGCTGGTGGCAAAAGCAGCCCACCGGGGCGGATGTGCCCTTGCAGGCGCGTTATGATGACTCTGAAGCACCTCCCTGGGAGGACCAGGTGGGTGAAGACGATGACCCGAACGGCGATGATGAGCTGGTTATAGAAGCAATCGAGTTGATCAAGGCCGAAGGGCATGCGAGCACCTCATACCTGCAACGGCAATTGCGCATAGGTTATCCAAGGGCGGCCAGACTGGTGGATCAGCTCGAAGAGATGGGCATATTGGGACCCTCCCAAGGCGGCGGCCGTGAGCGCGAGATTTTGATCGATACCACAGATAGCGAGGAAGATATTTGATCCATTGCTTTGGAAGCAGTGTGATAAACTTACACCCATGACTCAGACAAACGATCAAGAAAAACAGACCTTTACTGATATTTTACGCCGGGTATTCAAAGGCGTTTTGGATGGCCTAGGGTCATTTCTCAACGACCTAGGGATTCGCCCGAATGTCGTCACTACGGCCAGCTTGTTAGGTAATATTGCCGGTGGGGTACTCATTGCCTCTGGCCAGTTGTTGTGGGGTGGTATTGTCGCCATGGTCATGGCCCCCTTGGACGCGCTGGACGGCACCATGGCGCGCCTGCGAAATGAGAGCAGCCGGTATGGCGCTTTTGTTGATTCAGTTTCGGACCGTTATTCAGAATTTGCTTTATATGCCGGTTTACTGGTTTATTTTATCCAAACCGGCACATGGCAGGATGCCTTGCTGGTGTTATTCGCGGCGATGGGGTCGATTCTGGTTTCTTACATCCGTGCCAAAGCTGAAGCATTGGATTTTTCGGCGAAGGTCGGGCTATTCACCCGAGTTGAGCGTTATCTGGTATTATTACCCGGGATTATTCTGGGTTTTCCCCGTGTCTCCCTTTGGATTTTAGCGGTTTTAAGCAACTTTACAGCCCTACAGCGGTTCTGGTTTGTGAGGAAGCAAGCCAAAGCAGCCGGGGAGATTTATCGAAATAGAGAGGATTAACTAAAATGGCTACAGGTATTAAAATTGGGCCGTTGACCCTAAACTTCTACGGCATGATCATCATGGCCGGGGTTGTCGCTGCTGCCGTGATGAGCTATTACGAAGCAAAGCGACGGAAATTGAATACGGATTTTGTGTGGGATGTCTTGCCTTGGGTAGTCCTGGGCGGTGTGATTGGCGCCAGGATCTGGCATATCCTCACCCCGCCGGCCTCAATGGTCCAGCAGGGCATCACCACCTGGTATTACCTCACACATCCGCTGGATGCAATTGCCATCTGGCGTGGAGGTCTGGGTATCCCTGGTGGAATCGCTGGCGGTGCGCTGGCTTTATATCTTTATGCGAAAAAACAAGGGGTCAGTTTCTTATTGTGGGCTGATATTATCGCACCCGGGCTGGCGCTGGCGCAAGCCATTGGCCGATGGGGCAACTTTGTCAACCAGGAGGTCTACGGAAGCCCTTCAAATTTGCCCTGGGCGATCACCATTGACCCACAGCATCGCCTGCCAGAGTTTCGGGATATTGCCACCTACCATCCGTTGTTTCTGTATGAATCTTTATTTAATTTACTCAATATGGGCTTTTTATTGTGGTTGAACCGGAAAATGGCACATAAGCTTAAGGAAGGCGATGTATTTCTTTCTTATTTGGTTAGCTATCCACTTTTTAGGTTCTTCTTGGAGTTTCTACGGCTGGATAACAGCTTTGTCGGTGGTGTGAATGCCAATCAGACATTGATGCTGGCGATTGCATTGGCATCGGCCGGGTTGATGGTGTATCGGCATCGAGAGACGATTTTTAAACGTGGAACGGGTGCTAATTAGATAGCAGTTCGCATAGAAACTGGAGATCGGGCAGTCGTTTTAGAGCTATTTATTTAGAGGTAACGGTATTCAGCTTATGGCTGAGATCACTTTCTTAGGCACGGCCAACGCAATGCCAAACAAAGATCAGGAGAGCGCTCACCTACTAATTGAGACGGGTGAGCGCGTGGTTCTGATTGATTGCGCGGGTAATCCGGTTGTCCGCCTGGATCAACTTGGATTTGACCCGCGTCGGATTACGGATATTATCCTGACCCATTTTCACCCGGATCATGTGGCGGGTTTACCGTTGCTGATGTTAGATTTGTGGTTGATGGGGCGTGAAGCCCCGCTCAACATTTTTGGTTTGCATGAGGTCATTGACCGTGCGGTTCAAATGTTGAACCTGTTTGGCTGGCAGGATTGGGAAGGTTTTTTCCCGGTTGAATTTCACCACCTGCCAGATCTTGAGCGGATGAGCATCATCGATTCAGAATCCATAAAAATTTTTGCGTCGCCGACGTGCCACTCCATCCCTTCATTGGGTGTAAGGATGCAGTTCTCTGGCGGTTCGGTATGTTACTCTTCAGATACGGCACCCTGTGACGCACTGGCATCTTTGGCGGATGGGGTCGAGATCCTCATCCATGAAGCCACGGGTGAAGGGGTAGGGCATACCTCACCTGCGCAGGCGGGTGCCATAGCCCAAAAGGTGGGGGCCGGCCAGCTCATTTTGATCCATTATCCCACCAGTGTTGACCTTGATGCGTGGGTGAGTCAGGCGAAAAGCTGTTTTTCGGGTGAAGTGATCGCAGCCCGCGATTGGATGCAAATTCAGATCTAAAACAAACACAATACGCGATTTTTATGCTTACCACCCTGTGAGAAAGTCTTCCCAGTCTTGATTTTGGCTGGCATGTTTTCCGAACAAGTAGGCAGCCGTATTGGGGGGTCGTTTTGGCTGCTTTTTAGGGTACATGCCGGATTGTTCCGGGGTCATCCCGCCTTTGAAGTGGTTGCAGCGGGGACAGGCTGACACCACATTGTCCCAACGGGTTTCGCCCCCCAGGCGGCGGGGGATGACGTGGTCGATGGTTAGATCAGCGGAATGCCTGCCGCAATACTGGCATTGGAAATGGTCCCTGCGGAAGATCTCCCGCCGGGTGAGTTTGACGATGGGTCGGGGGCGCTTGACCATATGGTTCAGGCGGATGACGGAGGGGATCGGAAAGGTCTGCGAGACAGACCGGATGACGCCACGGCCATTTAATAACAGGGTTGCTTTTTCTTTCAGGACCAGGTTGATGGCGCGATATGTTGAGGTCACATGGATGGGTTGGAAATTTGCATTCAGTACCAGCACAGGTTCGTTCATGACAACACCACCATGATTATATCAGCTTTCATGCAGATCTTAAATGCACCTTGTTGAAAATTTACTGTTAAGTTGTTTTCTCATGAAGATATCAAACAGAGTTTATTTTCAATCAACACAGCAATCGTTTTGGACAGCAAATGAAAAAACTGTTAAAATAGTTCTGACAGAAAGGATCGTTATGAAACGCTGGCAAATCATTCTTGGGATATTACTGATCACATTAGGCATATTTTCTTTGTTCAATCAACTTTTCCCAGATTTGAGGATCGGTCGTTTTACCGGACCATTGATCCTGATCGGCCTGGGGATATTTATCATCCTTAGGCCGAGAATGGCGGGGCAGGAGGTCAAGGTGCTAATCCCGATTTTAGGCGATATGCGCAATTCCGGTGCATGGGAGGTGACCCGGCACGAGATTTGGTGGTTTGTGGGTTCAAATCGGTTGGATTTTTCAGAGGCCGTTTTTCCTGAAGGGGAGGGGAAGATAAAGATTATCGGTTTTGTGAACGATATTAACATTATCATTCCTGAGGATGTAGGCCTGAAGGTTGTTTCTACTGCGTTTGTCAATGATTACAAAGGTTTGCAGGGAAAGCAAGAGCGGTTCCTCAGCACTTTGGATGAACAATCGTTAAACTTCACCACGGCAGAAAAACGAGTAGTTGTAGAATCGATTGCGTTTGTGGCTGAAGTCAAAATCCGGCCGACCATTTAGTCGCGCCAAAGCAGGCTTTTTTCGATATAATACATTGATGGTGAAAATGGCTGCATTTTATTACCACCGACCTTGATAGGAATTTTGTCCTGGCTCCTTGGCGCGCCTGGAGTGACAGGCGTGTTTTATTTTGAAAGCATTTGGAAAAAATAGCAACAACCTGAGGAGGTAATCGTGAACATTAACCAACAAGTGACCTACCTGATGCGCGGGGTTGAATACGGCGATCCGGCGATGTATGAGGTAATGAAGAAAGAGCTGCGCGAGCGATTAATTGAAGCAGAGCGGTTGGGCAGGCCGTTGAGGGTGTATTGCGGCTATGACCCGCGCACCTCGGATTTACACATTGGCCATACCCTCACGATGCGCAAACTGCGCCAATTCCAGGAATTAGGGCACCAGGTGGTCTTTGTAGTTGGCACCTACACAGCACTGATCGGTGACCCCTCGGATAAGGACAAGTTGCGTCCGCAGCTCACCCCGGATGAGGCAAAAATCAACGCTGAAACTTATGCCGAGCAGGCTTTTCGCATTCTGGATCGCGAAAAAACCGAAGTTCGCTACAATGCAGAGTGGCTGTCTGAGCTCACGTTCAAAGATTTGATCCATCTGGCCTCAAATTTTACCTTGCAGCAATTTCTGACCCGGGAGAACTTCCGCAACCGCTGGGAAAACGAAGAAGCGATTTATTTTCATGAGCTGTTCTACGCAATCATGCAGGGTTACGATGCCTATGTGTTGGAGGCCGATGTCCAGGTGGGCGGCACCGACCAGATGTTCAATATCATGACGGCGGCACGCAAGATCATGACCTATTATCAGGCTAAGCCGAACATTGGCATTATTCTACCCATCCTCCCGGGGACGGATGGCGAGCTGAAGATGAGTAAATCGTTGGGCAACCATATTCCCTTGAACACATCCCCTGAGGACATGTTTGGCAAGGTGATGAGTGTGCCGGATTCTGCTATGCCCAGTTATGCCCGGTTGGTCACGCGCTGGCCGGTAGACAAAATTGATGCTTTTGAGGGGGCAATGGCCTCTGGCGAAGTTCATCCCCGGGATGCCAAAATGGAATTGGCAGAAGAGATCACGGCAGCCTTTTTTGATGAGGAGAAGGCAAAACAAGCGCGCACACACTTCATCAACCTGTTCCAGAAAGGGGACATGCCGGAAGATATCCCCGATTTTACACCGCAGGGGGAACCTATATTGCTGGAGGTTTTAGTGGATAGCGGCCTGGTGAACAGCAAAAGCCAGGCGCGCCGCTTGATTGAGCAAAACGGTGTCAAAATCGATGGTGAAGTTGTATCTGACCCTTATATGCATTTAACACCCGACGTGGTTGTTCAGGTCGGTAAACGACATTTTATTCGTATAGCTGATTGACCTGATCAGAGGCAGGTATCAGGGTTGCTATGGTGTGGGGGGCTGGCTCGAAAAGCGAATGGCACTTTCGATCAGGGTTCTGCCAATTATTTCAGCCAGAATGGATGAATCTTGCTCGAGGACCACAACGACTATCATGGGTTGACCCTGCCAATCGGTTGAGGTACCCGCCACAAACCAGGTGACTGGTGGCTGATTTTCCCTCTCCACAGTGGCTAGAACCTGCCAATAGGGTGCATTGGCCAGCGAGAGCAACTGGTTGACCTGTTGCGCTGAAGCCGGGGGTAAAGCATCGGCATTGACCTGTAATTTTGGCAGGGTGGTCCAGCCATCGAGGGGGTTTTGATAAGCATTGACAATTCTTGGGCCAGGCAGCATTCCCTGGTGGGCGATTGTACTGGCCGCCATGGCCATTTGCAGCGGGCTGATGACAAAGCTGCCCTCGCCCCGATAAAAAGCGTCGAGGTCAGCAGGGTCGGGCACCGAGGGCTCAGCCACCGGGAGGTGAAAGCGGGGTGAGGAAAAGAATCCAAAATTTTGGTAAGTATTTTGGAGTAGAACCACGCCCAGTTCACCGGCGACGCGCATTTGCGGCTGTTGGCAGCCATTGGCGATCACAGTTTGCCAGGTGAGTGGTTCTTCCAGCGGCCGTGCACACTCGAGGTTGTTGAACATGTCCTCAAAGAGGATTTCAGGGTCTTGAGACTGGAGCAAGGACTCGGGATCACTCGCCATTATAAACGGGAATAATGCCCCGCCTGGAGGATATAAACCCTGTGCGGCCCGGTTTAATAAGGGCGCATTTTCATCCGTAAGCAATTCATCCCAGGTGGTTTCTAACTCGGTTGCATCAAAATATGGATACGAGGACATGGCGAGGATTTCACCAGAATTGGCATTTATGACCACCACAGCCCCTGTGTGACCCTCCAGAAGTGCATCGGCTGATGCTTGAAGGTCCAAATCAAGGGTCAGGCGGATGTCTAAGCCTTCAGGGGGTTGGTTGTAAAGTAGCTTATGCCAAAAATTGGTTGAAAAGGGATGGCCTGTGTGCCCGCGCAGGTAGGTGAACATGGATGCTTCGATCCCCGTCTGCCCGTAAACGCGATGCGAAAAGCCTATCACCGGATAAAGCGGGACGTGGTTGCTCGTCCGGGTGAAGTCTCCGATTGTACCCTCGCTGGTGATGATAACCTGATTGTCGCGGTCGACAATATCGCCGCGTTTGACAAAGCGATCATTGATGATCCAGCGCGGGTTCTCAGGTCTGTTGACCAGCGAGGGGTTGAACCAGAAGGAGAGCAAGCTGACGGTGATGATTTCAACAATCAAAGCGAAAATCAGAAAATAACCGACCAAGGCATAACGCGGCTGCTGCAGGGCGGCGGGGTCACTTTCCGGAGCCGATTGATGGCTGATCGTGAGCAAGATCAACACACCGAAAAAGGAGACCAGTAACGATGAGCCGCCATAGGAGAGAAAAGGCAAGGTCACCCCTGTCAGGGGCAGCAAGCCGATGTTTCCTCCGATGATGAGGATGCTTTGAATGCCATAATAGAAACTCAGTCCCAGGGTTAAATAGCGGTGGAAGGAATTGTTTGTGCCCATGGCAATTTTGATGCCTCGAAAAATGAGGATCACATACAAAAGGATGATGGCGGTGATCCCCAGAAAGCCGATTTCTTCAGCCAGCGCTGAAAAAATGAAATCAGAAACTGCCACCGGGATCAACCCAGGGCTGCCCAATCCGGGTCCCGCACCGAGCAGATCGCCTTCTGCAATGGCTACCATGGACTGGATGATTTGATAGGAGGTGCCGGTTGGGTCTCCGAATGGGTTCAGCCAGGTATCCACCCTCAGACGGACGACATCTGTGAACAAATACCCCGCCACCCCGGCGATGATCATCACCAGGGGGGCGATCCATAACATACTGCGATTCCCCCCAGAGGTGAACAACATCGCCAGGTAGATGAGCAAAAAGATCGCGGCTGTCCCCAAATCGCCCTGGAAAACCAGCAAGAGCAGCGCGATGCCCGTCACGGCCAGCGTTGGCAGCAGGGCTTCTAACTCTCTATCCGAAACCAAGACTTGATCTGTGAAATAGCCTGCAAGGAAGGCGATTAATAACAATTTGAGGGGCTCAGAAGGTTGAAAGTGGAGGCCCAAAAATTGCAGCCAGCGCGTGGACTCTCCGCCAAGGGGATTGGTGCCCATAAAGATGGTCAAACCTGTCAAAAACAAACCAATGATCAGCCAGATGTACTTATATCGCCGTAAATATTTGAGAAAGCCTGGAAAGTATATTCCCAGTAAAATGAGCAATGCGGCGATACCCAGCCATATTGTTTGGCGCATACCCAGGCTGGGGAAAAGGCGCCAAATGGCCATCAGGCCGATTCCACTCAGGAAGGAAATGATGGGCAGGAGGTAGGGATCGCGCTGGGGGAGTTTGCGAGCGGTTTGATTGTGCAACAGAGAAAAGATCACACCCCATGCCACAACACCGATCCAGTGCTGGTACTGGTATCGTTCGGTGCCGGCGTGAAAACGCACAGCCGGCGCTAAAGTCAGGATCAGGCCGTAACTCAGGATCACCAATGCAGCCAGGGCCATCAACCGGCCTTGAATGTGGTTATTCCTATCGGCTGGGTCTCTGCTGGGGAACAATCGCTGCACGGCTATCCCAGGTATTTCTTCGTCAGGAGCGATAATTTCTCAACCATTTTGGGGTCTATGTGCTCGGGATTGGTGATGAGGGCATTTTTCAGGCCATCTTCGCAGCCGCAATGCGTGCTGGGATCAATCCTCTCGACCATGCTTTTGATCGCTTTCTGGGCGATGCTGACATTTTGAAATAGTGTTTGTATGACCATCTCAACCGTCACTGGTTCTTCACTGGTATGCCAAACGTCATAATCGGTGACGTGCGCCATGGTGGTGTAGCACATCTCGGCTTCACGGGCCAGGAACACCTCGGGTGAAGCGGTCATACCGATGATGTCGATGCCCCATTGCCGGTAAAGATTTGATTCACCCTTGGTCGAGAAGCGCGGACCTTCAATGGTGATGTAGGTCCCATCCCGGTGATAGTTGGCGTCGGTTTCTTTTAAGGCATCTTCAAGGATATCGGAAAGCGCCTCACAGAAGGGATCAGCGACGCTGACATGGGCGACCAGACCGGTATCGAAGAAGGAGCGTTTGCGCAGGTGGGTGAAATCAAAGATCTGGTTGGGGATAACAATGTGTCCTGGGGCATAAGTTTCTCGCAGGGAACCACATGCGCTGACGCTGACGATGCGGTTGACCCCCAGGGATTTGAGCGCATAGATATTGGCGCGGTAAGGGACTTCACTGGGTGGGTAAATATGGCCGATGCCATGCCGGGCGAGAAAGGCAACAGGTTTCCCGGATAATTTTCCGACCGTGATCGGTGAGCTGGGTTGACCAAAGGGTGTGTCGACTTCGATCGTCTGGACGTCTTTCAAGTCCTTGAAGTTATATAATCCAGAACCGCCAATGACAGCTAATACAGGTGTTTCAAACATGGATTTTTACCTACCTTTTTTAATTGTTGATTTGGATGCTGATCATAACTTTGCCCAAGCGCAATTCATCGTTTTCGGTGATAACGGTCGGTGAATCAATGGGATTCTCGTTGATGAACGAGCCGTTGGTTGAGTCTAAGTCTGTTGCCCACCACTGTTTATGATGGTAAGCCAGCTGGCAATGCCTGAGCGAGATGGTCTCGTCTGGGATGGTAAAGTCACAATCCGGATCGCGGCCGATGATGATTTCTAGCGCCGCAAATTGCTTTTCAATTGGCTCCTGGTTGACTAATGCCCTCAGGGTTATCCGGGATGCCAGCGCGTCTTTTTGATTTCGATGGTACGCCTGTGAGTCTTTGTAAATGGTGTAGGCAATCCACCCGACAAATAAATAGGACAGGATCAAAAAAAGGACACGCAAAAAAAGCGCCAAAGCGGCATTCATCTGAGGTCGTCTCCTGGCTCATCAAGGGTGGGGTCGACAGGTAAAATCGATGTGGGAAAGGCACTAGTCGGCTCCTGGTTGTAAATCAGGTTGACCGTCCCCAGGCGGATGACGTCACCGGCGTGCAGGGTCGCCTGGGAGATGCGCCGCCCATTGAGATAAACACCGGCGGTTGAACCGACATCAAAGATGACATAGTGATCTTTGATCGCTCGCAGCTGGGCATGGTGACGGGAAACATGGAGGTCTGAAAGTGCCAGGTCGTTGCTGGAATGTCGGCCTATATCAATGACGGGTTTTACCAGGGGATAGCTGGCTTTTCCGGCGATGATGAGCATGGCGTTTTCGGGTAATTCAGGTGGGCTCTCGTCGCCTTCGTGAGCGGTCATCACGGCGGTATCGGGTAGGGCTGGGTCTTTGGAGGCAAAATGGGCTGCAATTGAGAAGCCGCCCACAGGGATGGTTCCTTCTGGGGTCAGCTCGATTTTGGGCGGTTTGCGGAACACCAAATTAACTGATTCACCGATGTTGTGGATTGAATGAGCAATTTCATCCAGGATGTCTTGGTGCAACTGCCATTCGACCAGATCTTGGGGTGACACGCGTAATAAGTACAGATCTGGCGCAAACAGCTTACCTGTATCATCTCTGAGCGCAGTTTTCTGCATCACCTGCAGGAGCTCGTCGACCAAGGTTGCATGCGGCCGATGACCTGTGAAAATTCTGGGCAGTTTTTTCTCAAACAGTGCCCGGAGATATGCTTCTATGCGGTCGAAGGTCGAGTTAATCATATCCAATCCAGTATAATTATACTCAAGTATGAAAACACACGGTTATCACGAGGTTGATCATACCGCTGATATTGCCTTGCGGGTATGGGCAGAGGATTTTCTGGCATTACTGAGGCAGGCAGCCAAGGGCTTGTATGCTTTGATGGGTGCTGAGCCCCGACCCGGCTCATCTGAACAGTTAGTTTTTACCATCCCATCGGGAAATCAGGAGACCGTTCTGGTTGATTTCTTGAACGAGCTGCTGTTCCTGGCTGAAGATAATGGCATTATATTGGATCAATTTTCCTTTGAGGAAGGCTATGAGAACATAGAAGTTGAATCAACTGGTAAAAGGCTGCTTTCTCAGGAACGTGTGATCAAAGCGGTCACATTTCATGACTTGTGCGTGGAAAAAATGGCCACAGGTTACCAGGTCACCATCACCTTTGATGTGTAGGAGGTGCGCTATGTCTGAAATTGCCCTAAGAGATTTTACTCAAATTAGCGACTATGAATGGGAGCTTCCTGCTGATTTCCGGTCCGACATGCGGGTGCCGGTGCGGGTGTTTGCTTCGCAGGCTTTGTTGCAAGATTCCTTGAAGGATAAATCGATAGAGCAGGCAGTCAACGCGAGTACCTTGCCCGGGCTGGTGGGGGCGGTCATGGTCATGCCAGACATGCACCAGGGTTATGGCTTCCCCATCGGCGGCGTGGCAGCGACGGATCCCGAAACCGGTGTGGTCTCACCGGGGGGCATCGGCTATGACATCAATTGCGGAGTGCGGTTGCTGGCTTCACACATCTCTCTTGAGGAAGTTCGGCCATTCATATCGGACTTGGCCTCAACAATTAACCAATACTGTCCGAGCGGTGTAGGTGTTGGCGGTCGCCGGAAACTCTCCAGCAGTCAACTGGCTGAAGCCTGCGTTAAAGGCGCCTCATGGGCCAAAAATGACCCGTATACCGAGCCAGAAGATCTCCGGCGGACGGAAGACCAGGGCTGTTTAGCAGGCGCTGACCCTGAGAAGGTCAGCCAACGCGCATTAGACCGCGGGAAAAGCCAACTGGGTACTTTGGGTGGGGGCAACCATTTTATTGAGGTTGACCTTGTTGTGGAAATTTTTGACGAAGTGGCCGCCCGTGTGATGGGACTTTACGCAGGTGAGCTGGCCGTCCAGATTCATACCGGGTCACGCGGCTTTGGCCACCAGATCTGCACCGATTACGTCCGGCGGCTCCAGGGGGCGGTGGCGAAATATGGCATCAAATTACCCGATAAACAGCTGGTTTGCGCGCCGATTGCCTCTGAGGAAGGCCAGGATTATTTAGCAGCCATGCGGTGTGGGGCGAATTTTGCCTTTCTAAATCGTCAGCTGTTGACCAATAATGTGCGCCAGGCCTTTGAAATGGTGATGGCTGGCAAGGTAGATAACTGGCATTTAACCCAGGTTTATGACATTGCACATAATATCGGAAAATTTGAGCGGCACCTCGTGGAAGGAGTAAAGAGGCAGGTGTGTGTACACCGCAAAGGGGCTACACGGGCGTTTGGTCCTGGCTCAGAAGGTTTGCCCCCAGAATATGCTCACATCGGGCAGCCTGTGCTGGTCCCCGGTTCGATGGGCACCGGATCATGGGTATTGACCGGTACAGAAACCAGCATGCAGCGCTCGTTTGGTTCGTCCTGCCATGGAGCTGGCCGGGTGATGAGCCGATCAGAGGCCAAGCGGAACGTATGGGGTGAAACCCTGCTCAAACAACTGGAACAGGACGGCATCACCGTTCATGCAGGTTCGATGCCCGGGCTGGCTGAGGAAGCGCCCCAGGCCTATAAAGACGTGGATCTGGTTGTCGAGAGTGTGGTCGGTGCGGGTATTGCGAAAAAAGTGGCGCTGCTGCGTCCATTGATCGTGATCAAAGGTTAATGCCAGGCATAGATGGGATTGCTGAAGATCCATCCGCGCATTTTCCCTTTATAAGGCAAAAAAGCTTCTACACGATACACCCCTTGCTCAGTGGTGAGGTGGGTGCAGACGCTGCGATCCTGCCATTCTTTAATCACCTGTCCATTTTTTAACAAACGGCACAGCGTCGGTCTGGGTAAGCGGATCTGAAAGGTCAGCCCTCGTTTGATTTCGACCTCGTCTCCCATCATGAATTTGCCATCGTCGTTGTTGACCGAGAATCGAAAGCCATCGGTTGGCGCGGGCAGGTCATAGGCCACAAAACAGTGCCCTTGCCGGAGAGATTGAATGATCATAGTGCGGTCATCAATGAACGATCCACTGAGAGGTTTGGGCGTGAAGATGTGCGTGGTGACGCTTTTGAAGTGATGCAGGTAGGGATACAGATGAATGATGAACGGGCCTAGTTTGATGTGCAGCTTGTGGGCGTCAACGCCGCCGATGGCAACCATCCGCTGTGTGCGGGCTGTAATTAGGTCATCCCATAAGGCGAGTGTGCGTTCGAGCGGGCCGAGGGTCATCTGTTTGGGGAATAAAGCATTGCGCAGGGCAGAAAACCAACTGGTCGTAACGCTTTTGAACTCACTCATCTGGTTCCAGAGTTCAATACCGGTAAAATTTTGGACCTCCCATGCCCGCCAGGAGAATGCTTTTTGATTAAAATCTTCCAGCGGATCTTCGACCGGGTGTGCAAGGAAAGAAAGGCCATCCGTGCGGGCAATTTGGTCGATTAACTGTTGCGGTGAATCGCCATACACGGACAGCTCTTTACGGGCGTTGATCGCCAGCAGGTGGTTTCCCGGTGGGTCAAGCGTGCGGTCGTGGATCTCTTCGCCTACGAGAAGCATGACTTTCCGCTTTCCCTCGCCGTAATATCCGTCCAGTCCATCAATCCAGATATTGTGGTCTGTGGTAATGATCCCGTGGAGACCGGCTTGTTCGGCGATTTTTACCAGCTCGGTGTGGCTGGCGTTTCCGTCTGAGTAGTTGGTGTGGATGTGGATGGAAAACTTGGCTTCATGCATTAGGTTGACGGTTTTTTACAATTGTGGGTATAATCATGCCTGTTAAAGGAGGCACGAGTGGAAAATTATTTTAGCATTGCATTAATTATAACGTCTATTGCACTAATTGCGAGCATTATTTTGCAGAGCAAAGGTGTTGGCTTGGGTGGGTTGACCGGAGGCGGCGGCGATGCAGGCGGCGTTTACACAAAACGCCGTGGCGTTGAGAAGGTCTTGTTTTGGGTCACAATTGGCCTTAGCGTTGTTTTCTTTTTCCTTACCATGTTAACAGTTATGTTTGGATAATAATCCACACACAGTGTGGATTTGCCAGGCTTCACCCAAACTCGACCACGGATCACCGGGCAACCAACCAGTAGTGGTGTTGCCCATTTTAAATTAACAACATGAAAAAATTTCGTTGGCAGTTATTAATTATTTTGATCACGGGGTTAATCGTCGGTATTTTGCTGATTCTCCAACAAATGGATGATGATGAGGAAATCACCGCCACACCTGCGCCCATTTCGGGTGGGATTTATACTGAGGCGCTGGTTGGAAATTTCATGCGTCTGAATCCTTTTCTCAGTGTACATAATCCGCCTGATTATGACGTCAGCCGCTTGCTGTTCAACGGCTTGGTGCGGTTTGACTCGCGCGGCATCCCCCAGGCTGACCTGGCCGAGTCGTGGGGCGTCTCGTTTGATGGAACAGTCTACAACTTCAGCCTGCGTGAAGATGTTTTCTGGCATGATGGCCAGGTTTTTAGCAGTCGGGATGTGTTGTTTACCATTGATTTTTTAACTACAGAACACCCATTGATACCCGAGGACTTGCGTACCTTTTGGTCACAGGTTGAGGTGGTGGTTTTATCTGAGACCCAACTGCAATTTCTACTGCCAGAGCCGTTCGCACCGTTTTTAGACTATTTGACCTTTGGCATCATCCCAGAGCACCTTTTGGGCGGATTGAGCCTGGAAGAAATGATCGACCATCCCTTTAACCTGGCGCCGGTCGGTACCGGGCCATTTCGTTTCCAGCGTTTGTTGGTTGAAGATGGTCAAATTATCGGTGTTGTACTGGAGGCGTTTGACGCGTATTACCTGAACCGCCCCTACTTAGATGAATTTATCTTTCGGTACTATCCCAGCTCACAGGATGTATTAGACGCATACCGCAGCGGAGAAGTGGAAGGCATCGGAGGGGTGCACGAGTCCATCTTGCCGGATGTGCTGCAAGAACCAGGGCTATCATTTTTTACGGTGCGCGAACCTGTCCTGACGATGGTTTACCTTAATCTCGACAATCCTCAGGTGGGTTTTCTGCAAGACCCGGAATTTCGACACGCATTGATGGCGTCCATCAACCGTTCAAGAATTGTTGACCGGGTTTTCCAGGGGCAAGCCATCCTGGCAAATGGGCCAATCATGCCCGGTACCTGGGCATATTACAATGATCTTAACAGCGCTCAATTTGATACCAGCGAAGCACGACGCCTTTTTGATGCTACAGGCGCAGTTTTTGATGAAGACTCTGACCTGTATCGAACGGATACCGGCTTGGAGATCGCCGTGACCTTGCTCTATCCCAACACACCGCGCCATCGCCAAATTGCAGAAATGATTCAATCTGATTGGGAGGCATTAGGAGTATCCGTTGAACTGGAAGCCAAGCCGTATGAGCAGGTGTTGGCCGATCTTGAAGCGCGAGCGTATCAGACGGCTTTGGTGGATATCAACCTGATGCGTTCACCGGATCCTGACCCCTATCCGTTTTGGGGGCAGGCTCAGATCACCTCCGGGCAAAATTATGCGGATTGGGACAACCGGACGGCCAGCGAATACCTGGAGCAAGCCCGGATGACGGTCGACTTGAGTGAACGCGAACGCCTTTACCGCAATTTCCAGGTCATTTTTGTGCGCGAAATGCCCTCACTGCCTTTGTTTTATTCTACATTCTCCTATGCTGTCAGCTCGGATATCAATGGCATTGTCCTGGGCCCAATCTTTGAGCCTGGCGACCGCTTTAATAATGTGAACTTATGGTTCATCCTTACCGGACGTGATGCGGGCAGTACTGCTCCGGACGAGGTAGAAACACTCATTGAAGAATGAGAGGGGCAAATGACGCCTTTTTATACGACCGATGGCGACCTGGGTGAGACGGGTTATTTAGGCAAAGGGCGAATTTCAAAATCCTCGCTGCGGATTGAGGCTGTGGGCAGTGTGGATGAGGCCAGTGCAGCCGTAGGGCTGGCACGCGCTTTGTGCGTTGATCGGAAGTCACAATCCATCCTGTTGAGCATTCAAAAACACCTCTACCTTTTGATGTCTGAATTGTCTGCATCGCCTGAAACCGCCAGCAAGTTTGATAAACTCGATCAGGGTTACTTAAACTGGCTGGAAGCGCAAATCCAGGATCTGGAAGATGTGATTGAAATGCCCAAAGCGTTTATCATCCCGGGAAGCACCCCTGCCAGCGGGGCGCTGGCGTTGGCCCGCACCGTTGTCAGACGCGCTGAGCGCCGGGCAGTGGCAGCCCTGGAGGGGGGATTGATCGAAAAGCAATTATTGATTACCTACCTCAACCGGCTTTCATCCCTGCTGTTTGTGTTGGAACTCTACGAAGCGGGTATTTCTGGACAAGAGATCCAGTTAACGAAAGAAGCCTGATACATGATTGGGACCTTTATCAATGTTGCCACTATCATCATCGGGTCTTTTATTGGGATACTGATCGGTCAGCGATTTTCCAGCAAGCTGCGAGAAACGGTCATCGCTGGCCTGGGATTGTTTACCCTGGCTTATGGGCTGATGACATTTTTAGAGACAAGCAATCCCCTGGTGCCCTTGGGCGGCTTGTTGATTGGTGCGCTATTGGGCGAGTGGTGGAAAGTAGAGGAAGGTCTCCAAAATGTGGGCGGTTTTCTCAAACGATTGGTGGTCAGAGATGAGAAAGAATCGGAAGCGCCTTCGAAATTTGTTGAGGGCTTTGTGACCGCATCGCTGGTATTTGTCATCGGCCCGATGGCCATTTTGGGTGCCATCCAGGATGGGTTAACCGGGAATTTTGAGATGTTGACGATCAAGGCGATTTTGGATGGGTTCGCCTCGATTGCCTTCGCGTCATCGCTGGGGATTGGGGTGATTTTCTCAGCCCTCACTATTTTGATTTACCAGGGTGGGATCGCGCTGATGTCTGGATTGTTCAGCCAATATTTTTCAGATGCGATGGTGACTGAAATGACAGCAGCGGGCGGTTTGGTTTTAATCGCCATCTCCCTGAGCAGTTTGCTGGCCATCAAGAAAATTCGCACAGGCAGTTTTCTGCCAGGCTTGTTAATCACACCGCTGATTGTGCTGATCCTGGAACGCTTTTTTTGGTAGTTAATTTCTTAATTTTTCTACCTGCAGGCATTTAAAACGTTTTACCACCGCCCCCTTCGATGGGGGTTATTTGTCGAGCAACTCGTCTAAAAGCAGGGTCAACTCACTGGCAGACACCAGCTGGTCGTTGACCAGAAAGCTTGGTGTACCTGTGACGCCCACGGATTGGGCAAAGCGCCTGTCTTCTTCAAGCGCGATTTGATAACTGTTGTCTCCTAAAAGGCAGGTTTCAAAGCTGTCAACATCCAAGCCTGCGGAATCTGCCATGCGGACCAAATTATTGAAGGCCGCACCATCTTGTACTCTTGCTGCAGTATAGAGGTTGGATTTATATTCAAAAAACTGGTTCTGACCTGCTGCACAGTACGCGGCTTTGGCTAAACTCTGAGAAGCTTCATCTGGCCCAGCCAGGGTTAAATAACGATAAAAAACATCGCCAGTTTCGACATAATCCCTGACAAAATTTGGCTCAATTGTAGTTGCAAAATTTTCACACCACCCACAAGAAAAACTTGAGAAATTGACCACAGTGACAGGGGCATCAGGATTACCCAGGGTAAACCCCTCACCGCCGCTGAGGGTCGTGCGACTACGTAGTAAATTGGGCAAAATG
>JBLRWR010000009.1:0-24370 GCA_047921135.1 Candidatus Brevefilum sp. | reverse complement strand
GTGTTATTCTGACGCAGTAGACTCCGGGCAGCAAATTTGCAAAAGTAAATGGATTGGAAGTTGAGGATGCTATCTGGGGGTTGCTGCAGGAACCGAGATGCAATCTAAAGGTGACATCTGATGAATAAATGGTCAATGGCTCACCGGCATCCCGGACGCCGTTATTATTGAGATCATCAAAGGCAAGTCCGCTGATTGAACCGAGGGGCACTGCAGTGGGTATAGGTGTTGGCGTTGGCGTTGGTGGAGGTGGTTCGGGTGTATGGCACAGACCCCGGATCGGCTCGGTGGCTTCGAACTTGTAGGTCTCCCGGCAGGTATTATCGATCAGGTTCAAGGCTTTAAGGGGATAGGTGCTGTGGGAGGCATAAGGTGATCCAGCTTCAGCCTGGGTGAAATGGTCATGGTGGTCGAACAACGACGGGTCGAGCAGGGCATCTGCGGCCCACACACCCCACACAAAAGTGCTGCGATTGACCAGGGATTTTTTGAAAGCAATGGTGACCGAAACTGGTGAGCCCTGTGAGACCCTGGCCCAGGCTGCGTCTGGATCCGTGAGCATAGTGATGGAGAAGAGCTCCTGGTCATAACTGTCGCCCTGGTAATTGTCATTTGGGCGTAAGATACTTTGCCCGCCCACATCGTTATTTGAGTCTCTCCAGACGCTGAGCCCGGCGATATCCCATTGGGCGGATGATGGCCGGTCAGCGATAACCAGCAGATCGCCGCGCCCGTCCAGGTCTTCGTCGATCTCCACGCCATAGGCGGCTTGCAGCCCGCCTTCAGGGTGTGTGCCATTCGGATAGATGGTTACGTAGTAAAAGGTGTTGTCCTCTGAAATCTCGGTTTTGTTGATGTCCACATCGGGGCGATAGACCATTTCGCCTTCTGTAAAGGGGCGTTCATACAAGTTGGCGATGTAGTCATCCCCGCTGTTGACATAGCCGCCGCTGGCTGTGAGGCTGGCATTGGTGTCGTAGAACCACTTTTGGATCCAGCCGGGGTTACCTGGCGTGATTTGATGGACGATCTCGGTTGGCGCAATGGTTTCCTCATCTAAAGGCGCTTCCTCTTGCGGTGATTCTGTAGGCAGGGCCTCTGTGGGTTGCGGTTGTGTGGGCTCGATTGCGGCTGGGGGCGGTTCTGCCATGGCGGTCTGCGTGAATGCTATGGCAATCATTGTTTCAGCCATTTGTTCGGCTAATACTTCTTCGGATGCACCTGACTGGGAACACGCGCCAAGGCCTATAGCCATTAACATCAATATCGTAAGCAATACCAACCATCGTTTTTTCATGTGTTTCCTCCTCGATAGGAATCATTCATTTTTTTAGACAAGCCAAAAAGAAAAAACTTATTATTAGACGTGTCGTAATTCGGATGGCGCTATTTTGTGGTTAAATGAATTCAAAGTGCTCTATTCTTCAATTATATAGCATTTTATGAACGTTTTTCAATAGGTAATAATGTCGAAGTAATTAAGTTGATATTTAATTTGACCTAGAAAAAAAGGTCTTGATGACAGAATTTGGAGAAAGGGGTCTTTATATAGCTGAAAATACGTCGTAAAGGAGCAAGGTTATCTAAAAGGTTAGTCGGGTGATGTAAAAATCAGATAAACTTACTTATGGTGACCTAAAATCGCCTTGTGTTTTGAAAACATTGAATACGCGGCTGAGCGCAGAGATTTGTAAGACTTTGATCCACGTTTTGACTGGCGAACTGGACATAGGCCATCAGCGGGTTGTTTATTGTAAAACGAGACAATTTAGATGGCAGTTTGAATCAACATGCTTTCCAAATCAATAATATATAAGGAGATGTGACAAGATGAAAATTGAGGCATTGATCAGCAAAAGCCGGAGTTATCGACGGTTTGATCAAAACCAGCGAATTCCGGGAGAGACCCTGCATGCACTGGTGAAATTGGCGCGATTCTCGCCTTCAGGGATGAATTTACAGCCGTTAAAGTTTTGGTTGAGCAACACAGAGGACATGAACCAGCGCATTTTTCCGCACGTGGGCTGGGCTGGCGCTTTGAAAGATTGGGGCGGCCCGGTTGATGGTGAACGCCCAAGTGCCTATATCATCATCCTGGGCGATACCCAGATCCGAGAAAGCTTTGGTGTGGACCATGGCATTGCTGCCCAAAGCATCATGCTGGGGGCTGCTGAAAAGGGTTTGGGTGGCTGTATTTTGGGGTCTGCGAAAAAAGACGCACTGCGAGCAGATCTGGGCATCCTGGAGCGGTTTGAGATCTTGTTAGTGCTGGCATTGGGGGTTCCCGCTGAAACGGTGGTCACCGAAGACGTCGGGGCGGATGGGGATGTGACCTATTATCGTGATGAAAATGATGTGCACCATGTGCCCAAACGGGGACTGGACGAGCTAATTTTGCATGATGTTTAGAAGGAGGGTTTAAAGGATAACGCCACCGGTGGTTTGCTGGTGGCGTTGTGGGTTACCAGGTTTCAGTGACTTTGTGCAATCCACGCGGATTGTCGACATCGATGCCGCGCGTTGCTGCCAGGTACATGGCAAAGATTTGCCCGGGGATGATGGCTGTGATGGGGGAAAGCCACTCGGGCACACCTGCGGGAACAGACATGGTCTGGGATGTTATCTTGAGCAGGTCTGGGTGGTCGCTGATCATCACCACCTCGGCGAGCCGCTGGTCGACTTTTTCGACCAGGGCGTGCATTTCGGGGATCATCATCCCGCTGGGGGCGATCACAAACACAGGGAAGCCGCGGTCGACGAGCGCCACCGGGCCGTGGAGAAAATCGGCGCTGGAATAAGGCTCGGCGATGGTGTAGGTGAGCTCCTTCAATTTGAGAGAAAGTTCAAAGGCAGAAGCGTAGTTAAAGCCGCGCCCAATGACGGCGCAATGGGACATGTAGCGGTAGCGTTCACTCAGGTTTTTGATTTGGTCTTCATGCTGAAAGACTTCAACGGCCTTTTCGGGGAGTGCCTTCAGCTCGTTTTGCATAGCATCGGTTGGATTGAGTTCTACAGACAAGCGAGCCAGGCAGGCTAGCTGGGCAGTGTAGGTCTTGGTTGCTGCCAGGGATACTTCCTCCCCGGCGTTTAGACCCAACACCATATTGGCAGCCTGACTAAGATCTGAATCGATGGTATTGGTGATAGCAGCCGTCAGCGCGCCTTGTTTTTTGCCTTCTGCCAGCACGGTGACGATATCCGGGCTTTTTCCACTTTGGCTGATCCCCAATACCAGCGTGTTGGCAAGGTTGGGCACCTGGCGGTAGATGGTGAACAGGCTGGGTGTGGCCAGGGAGACCATCAGATGATTGTGCGCGCCCAGCAGGTACTGCGCGTATCGGGCGGCGTTATCACTGGTGCCGCGGGCAGCAATATAAACCTGCGAGATGTGCCGGGCGTGGATTTGTTCAGCCAAGGCGATTACAGCGTCTTGCGGTTGGGTGAGCAAGTGCTGAAGCACATCCGGTTGCTGATGGATTTCGCGGTATAAATGGGTGTTTTGGATCGGTTTCATGGGTTCAACCCGTGCCTATCATTGTAATAAAGCCTCCCTGGCAAATTGGAGGGCAGTATATGTGTTGAGATTTTCTGTTGCTGAGAAGAGATCACTTTCGCCAAGGGCGGGGTTATCCAAAAAGGACATGGCGACTGATGAGTCGATGCCGTCATCAATTGCCCGTTGGATGGTCAAGGGCGGTTGGGCGTGGGCATCGTGGGAGAGAATGTCACCAAAGAAGTTGACCACCTCGAAGGCCGCCTCAAAGGGGCCGGCGGACAGGTGCACCCCGTTGGTGTTGATGGTGACCTCCTTCTGGCCGTAACGCGCTGGATTGGCAAACAGCTGGCCCCGAATGGAATCCGATTTGGCACGCTCCGGGAAGGTATCTCCCACCAGGTCGAATTTGAGGTCATGCCAATCGGTATCGGTGTGGATCAGCATGAGTAAGATGCGGTGGTCTGGCCGGGTGTAGTGCATCAATTGCGAGGGATGAAAGCCATTGACCAGGAGAACAGGGTCACCGTTGTGGGTGTGCCGAATAAAATAAAAGCCGCTGCGGAGTTTATTAGCCCCTTGGCCGAACCAAATATTGTTCAAGGTTTCAACATCGATTTGGTATAACTGCTGGAATTCATGCCCACCAAGGATAATGTGCTCGTTGTCAGGTTCCATGCCCAGCAGCTTGAACATTTCTTCACGGGTCTCATCGGTGACGATCTCGGATGCCTTGCGTGAGAGCTGGTTGATGAAGCCATAATGACGGTTCATGATCTGATGAGCGGCCAAGACCTGCCCGGGCACGATCACCAGGCCGTTGACTTTGACATGGTATTGTGTAAATTTATCTTCAATCAAATTAAGGCTGTTGAGGATTTTTTCTTCATCATCTATGGAGAGTAGTTCAGGTTTAACGAAAAAAACCAGTTCATTTTGGCTATCCGTCTGACCAATCTGAACAGGTTGGATGATATGGGCTGATGATGCAGCTTTTGTTTGGGCGATCAGATCAGCATTGAATAGTTGTGTCATGTGAGAAACGTCCTTATTGGTGATTTTGTGTAGGTTTATTATACCAAGATCATGCAATGATTAAAACATTGATGCAGACCCCTGATTTAGCGGCCTGCATCAGTCAATATAACAGATGAGTAGAGCGATTATGGTGTGTAACAGATGGCGAAGGTATCCAAGCGTTTTTCTTCCCCGGTTGGATTGGCGGCATGGTTGATCCAGCCGTTTTCATCCATGGTGGTGTGGTAGAGCAGCAATTCTCTATCGATTGAGAACCCACCGCCGGTAATAAATCTGCCGGCAGGACAAAGCTGCTGGGCAAAGGCGGAGTCGTTAGGCGGGACGGTGTTTTCCCGGTTTTCATGTTGTGAAGTGCTCCCCGACACACCAGACAGGCAGATGGCATAGGCGGTCACCGGCAGTGGATTGGCGGTGGGATTATTGATGTTGATTTGCCAGCTGTTGCCGGTTTTCGTTGAAAGATAGACGGAGAGGTCAGCATTGCTGCCAAAGTCCCATCCGCCACCGGTCACAACCGATCCGGAGGGGCAGTTGATGACATACTGGGTGAAATCGTTCGGTTGTGCATCCTGACTCAAAGTTGCGCTGGATGTGCTGCCGCCTGAATTAAGCATACAGGTCGCTGTGATTAATAAAGCCCTGGCGGTGGGTTGTGAGTTGGTGGCTGACACGCGCCAACCATTGCCATTCATGTGTGAGCGCCAAATGCGAATCCCCGATTGGTGGTTATAACCACCCGAGACGACAACGGAACCCGCGGGGCATGTGACCGTGTTGGTTTCAGTCGAATTGGGCGTGAGGATGATTTGTTGCGTGACTTGTTCCACGCTGATCGGGATCGGTGTGTTTGTAGGAATTGGAGAAGGTGTTAGGGTAGGGGTAGCGGTAAATGTCGCTGTTGGCGAGGGGGTGTTGGTGGGGGCTTCAGGTACGTTGATAGTGACCAGCAGCTCAGGACCGAATGGTGTCCCATCGCCATCGTGGATGCGCCAGACCGAGGTATAGGTGCCCGGGGTTGGCGGGGCAACCATGTCCACGAGGATATCGGCGTTGGCCCCAGCATTGACCACGGGCAGCGCCCTGGGCGATCCAGCATCCATGCGGTCGCCGCTGGTGTGGACGAGCTGGTAACCCGCCCAATCGCAAGTGCCATTGTTGTTCACCCGCCAGATCTTGGTGAAGTTTGAATTGGCAGATACCGTGGTACCGACGGGTATGGTGACATGCTCGACAAATGAGGCGCTGTTGAAACAACTTGCCTGGGCTGTTTGGGTCAGGGCGAGTTCTTCCGGTGAGACCGTCGGTGTGGGTGTGGGGTCGCTTTCGAGTTCATCGCTGGTAAGAACCACCTGCAATGTGATGGTGAATGGGTCTGAAATGGTACCCCTGCGGTCCACTGCTTGAACAGTGAAGCTCACCTCGCCTTCGGTGAAGGGGGTGAAAGACAGCTCTGCCAGATATTCCCTGGGTGTGCCCATCGGGGGCTCGTCTGAGGATTCCAGCTCGTCATTGACAAACAAATCTACCCTTTCGATCCCCTGGGAGGAGCGAGCCTGTGCAAGGATGCGTACTTCCTGGTTCAGTACAACTTTTTCACCATCTGAGTGGTTGGTAATCTCCACCAGGACCCAAGGCTGGCCAGGAAAGTGGCAGCCAGCCAGGATAATGATGAACACGAGCAAAAGCAGCGGTAATTTTTTCTGAATTCGCATAACGAAATCCTTGTAGATATGAGACCGTGTTGGTTCGCTTAATTTCATATCTTTATTATATGCTAGTTGGGGCAAGTTTTAGAGAAGATTGGGTTGCAGGGGTGATTTTTCTTCTTTCCAAGCCTCTTTGATTGACCCATCTTTGAGGATGTGCAACACTTTAATGTCCGATTCAAGCAGTGTTTGGGCAATGATATGCTGGCGGTGGCATTTAGCGGGATCACCTTCTGCGCACAACAAGGTCAGGTTGGTGCGCATGGAAAGCTGGAGTAAGACCCTGATGGCTTCATCGTATACCGCTTGTGAAGGCAGGCTTTGCTGATGGGAGAATTGATCCTTTTGGATCTTTTTCCCGCCCAGTTTATGACCCAAATAGGTGTATTTGATTTGGAAGGGTCTCAGAAGTTCGGCCAGGCGCGATTTATCGCTCCAGGGCGCATATTTGCTGTAAGGTATGCTGCGAATATCGACGATATGCGTGATGTTGTTGGCCTGGATTAGATTGATGAATTGCATGAAACTCAGGCTATTATGCCCGACGGTGTAGATCGTCTGAGCCATACTTAATTATATAAGAATTCTGATGTAAAAATCAATAAGCAATCATCCAGACTGAGATTGTGTCAATTCATGGTGACTAATCTCGATTAAGAATTAATCGATTATCAGAATATTAAACGTGCGTAAAATTAGTCCGTGATTTTTTTCTCAAACCAAGCCGAATTAAGGTAAAATCAAATCAGTTTATTTCCCTTGATCCTGTTTGGATCCAACGGAGCCAAAAAGAAAGGATGGGCATTTTGAAGAACGCTTTCTACGCCAAATTGTGGTTATTTCTTTTTATTTTATTGATCTTTTTACCTCTGGCATTGCTGATCATTTTTCCACGTCCGCCAGCCCGTGAGTTCTTGCGAGATTTTTCGGTTGCATTGGGGTTTATCACGATGTCTCTGTTGGGTTTGCAGACGATCCCAACATCGCGGTTAAAGTTCATCACCCAGTATTTCCCGATGGAGAAGCTGTACTCCGTCCATCACAAAATGTCGATCCTCACATTTGTGTTGGCGGTTGTTCACCCGGTGTTGCTGTTCATCAATAACCCGGAGACTTTAAGGCTACTGAATTTTGTCACTGCACCCTGGCGGGCGCGGGCCGCGCTGATCTCGCTGCTGGCCATGCTGGTTTTGATCGTCACCTCGGTGTGGCGGGAAGCTATCAAAATGCGATATGATGTCTGGCGCTGGGTGCATGATGCGATGACTTTGATTGCTGTCGGGCTGGGTTTGTTCCACATGTTCAGGGTGAATTATTACATGTCGCTCACCTACCAGCGGGTGTTATGGCTGGGGTTGACGGCCATTTGGGTGGCGGTGATCCTTTACATCCGTGTGGCTCGCCCGATCATCATGGTCAAAAACCCCTGGGTGGTCGACCATGTCAAAGAAGAATTTGGGGACTCGTGGTCTTTGTATGTGCGCCCAGAAGGCCATCAGGGTTTCAAGTTTCAGGCCGGACAATTTGCCTGGATCACCGTTGAATCACCCTTTATCTTCCGAGAAAACCCCTTCTCGTTTTCCTCCAGCTCTGACCGCGAGGATAACCTGATCGGTTTCACGATCAAAGAGCTGGGTGATTTCACGAGCACGATCAAAGATATGAAACCCGGTGACCCAATTTATGTGGATGGCCCGTACGGCACCTTTAACCTGGATGAGCACTATGATGAAAACCTGGTGTTGATCGCTGGCGGGATTGGCTCTGCGCCGGTTTTGAGCATTCTGCGAACGATGCGTGACCGCGGACGGAAATCTCCCGTGATGTTCTTCTATGGCAACCCCACCTGGGATACAATTATCTTCAGGGATGAGCTTGAGGAGTTGGAAAAAGAAATGGACTGGCTGACGGTGGTGCATGTCCTGGAGCAGCCACCCGAAGATTGGGAAGGTGAAAAGGGTTACATCTCTGCGTACGTCCTTGCCCGACACTTACCTGCAGACTACAAGCAATGGGAATTCATTTTCTTCTTGTGCGGTCCCATGCTGATGATCGAAGCGGTAGAAGGCGCCCTGATTGGTTTGGAAATTAAACAAACCCAAATTTTCTCAGAGAAGTATGAGATGGCGTAAAAAACATTGGGATAGAAAAAAGGCTTCTGGATCAGCCCAGAAGCCTTTTTTATTTTTAAAAATCTTAGGCTGATAGTTATTCTGGCCTGACCATATTCGACATATCCAGGTTGACCACATTGGCCAGGTCTTCAATGCTATCGAAGAGCAACTGGACGGCATACCGGGGGTTATGCACAAAGGCGCCGGAGGATTGGACCACCAGGTGGTAATTGTAGGTCGCTTTCACCAGACGGGGTGTCCAGTCGGGGTAGGCGTTGTCACGAGAGATCTCGCCTTCATCTGCGATGCCGTTGTTATTGGTGTCGATGACCCATTTGGGGTTGCTGTAGGTGTAAGCAATGGGCTGGCCGATCACCTCAACAGCATAGGCCCGGATGGTTTCGTGGAGCAGATCGTGCAGTGTGGCGATCTCGTAGGCGACGCCCTCTGTGGTATTGCCATCGCCGTCGTAATCGGGTGTGCTGGGATCACGAATATCGCGCAGGGTGGCAAAACTCGAGGCCGCCGGGTGACAGGCCGCACATTCGGTAGGTGTGACCAACAGGGTGTGCGGGTCATGGCAATCGGTGCAAGCCTGAAAGCTGGCAACATGGGGGTAAAAGCCGTCATAGGTCTTAGCAGGGTATTGGTAGCCAGCCTGGGCGTCATCCCCGAAGCGAGTGGCGCCACCGACTTTATAATGGATGTTGATGAAATCAAGGTCCTCATTGACCTCATCTTCAGGCAAGCCTGAGATCGCCGCTGTGACATCAACATTCGAACGACGGCCCTGGTGACATTCAGCACAGTTGGCACTCATGCCTAAACCATCAATTTCAGCGCCGGAAGGGAACTGGGTCATATCTTTGTCGTGTGCGACGGGGTTGTGGCACACCAGGCAGCTGACCACGGAACCGATCGGTGCGGCATTGTCTACAACATAGGCCTCACTGCCATCCTCGCCGAGGTAATCCAGGTAGCCATATGTGCTGTGGCATTTGGCGCAGTTTGCGGGTATTTCTGGCGGTTCCCTTTGATCCCAGTAGGTAAAGGAGATGGATTCGCGATCCGAGTGGCCGGAGGAAGACCAGTTCAGGCTGATCGCCTGAACGGTTTCAGGGCGGGGGGCTGGTGGTAAAACCACCTGTCCAATCAGGAGGACGACAAGACCGCCCAACAAGAAGAAGATCAGAAGTAAAGGCCAAATGTATTTTCTCATGATAATTTCTCCCAATTATGCACACTGTGTCATTATTACTGTTTCTATTTTACCTGATTTTTCTCTGATTTCTGAACGAATTTCATCAAAAAGTTTCGGTATAATCAGAGTAATATGGTCAGCTTTCTAAAGGACTCGTTAAAATATATCGTAATCGTTGCCGGGCTGTTGGCTGGCATTTGGCTGACCTCCTGCGCCGCTGCACCCAGGGTTATGCCAGAGCCTGTTGTGGTCGATCACCCTGTAGAGACGTCAACGCCTGATACGGTTGTGGCGATCAATAAACCGGAGGTGAACCCCAACCCTGGGTTAGGGTCCGATGTCGCGCCACTTCCACCAGAGGCTACTGCCCCGACTGTGGGCGGTGGCAGCAAGGCTCATCAAGATCCTGCGCCTGCGCTGCCAGCCCAATTTATACCCGAAGTGATGAAACCGGGGGTAAAGCCTGCAGCTTACCTGCCCAATACCTGCCAGTACCTTGAAAACCGCTGGGGGGCAGGCAAAAGTGCTCCTGGCACGATAGTTGTACCTATCATGTTCCACTCGGTTGTTCAACCCGGCCGGGCGATTAATGATACAACGTCAATTTCGATGGAATATTTTGAGTATTTTATGGATACTGCCAAGGCTTTAGGTTTCTCAACAATCTCATCTCAAGAACTGGTTGGGTTTCTTGAGCACAATCAAGCGATCCCCGAGCGTTCAATGATCCTGATTTTGGACGACCGTCGGCCCGGTGTGACAGAGCTGTTCATGCCTTATTTGGAGGAAAATGACTGGACGCTTACCTTGGGATGGATTGCTGCCGATAGCACTCGCGATGCGGTCTGGGAGACGATGACTGTGCTGGCTGATACCGGCAGGCTGGACGTGCAGTCCCATGGGTTTAACCACCTCTACATCCAGGACTATTTGGATATTGAACAGGTTGAGGAGGAGCTTTTTAAACCGATTGAGGTGATTGAGTCGCGGTTCGGCACCCCGCCTATAGCGCATGTGTGGGCAGGAGGAAATTTTACTGCCGGTGCGATTGCTCTGGCCGGTGAGGCAGGCTATCAAATCGGGTTTACCGCTTACTCCAGGGGTCCGATTTTGTTCAATTGGGTTCCGTTGGGTGAGCCTGAGATGGAAATGGAGGCACCCTTGATGGTGCTGCCCAGGTTTTGGTCAACTGGCGCAGTACAGGCACTGGAAGAGGCTGTGAACGTCAGCGAGGCGGCACAGGCCTATGCACGTGAAAATGTGTATGCAGAGCAAGCCTATTTTGCACATTATTGCCGTCCTAAGGGAAGTGAGTAATTGAATGTCATTTAGACCAAGGTTCATTATTGCACTGGTCTGCCTGGCCTTTCTGAGCGGATGCTACCAACCCGGGCCGGGCTCCACACCCTGGCAGGCTTCCTGGTCGGATGGCGATGAGACAGACTTCTTCTTCCCTGCTGTCCCTGAAGCCGAATCTGGAGAAGGGGGGGCACCTATTATCGTTGCGCACACCCCCACGCCCAATGCTCCGATTATTTTACCCACGCCTCGCAGTGAGAGCGTGACCTATGTGGTACAGCAGGGTGATTTCCTGCGTAAGATCGCTTTGCAGCATCAGGTGTCGATTGCAAAACTTGTGGAGGCAAATGACATCACCAACCCCAACCTAATCGAGGTGGGGCAGGTTTTATTGATCCCGCCGCCTTCTTTTGATTCGGTCTCGCCCTCATTCAAGATCCTGCCGGATTCTGAATTGGTCAACAGCCCGAGCAATATGGATTTTGATGTGACAGCATTTGTGGCGGCCCAGGGCGGATACCTTTCGGTGTACAGCGAAGAGGTTGAGGGCGTATTGCTGGACGGTGCTGAGATCGTTGAACGGGTGGCGCTGAATAATTCGGTCAACCCACGGCTTTTATTGGCGGTTTTGGAGTTCCAGAGCCAATGGGTGACGGACATTGATCCGCCAGAGGAGACACTGGATTATCCCCTGCGGTATTTTGATGCCTGGCGAAGCGGGCTGTATGCGCAACTGGCCTGGGCGGCAAACCTGTTAAACGAGGGTTATTATCTGTGGAAGCTCGAGGCCATCAGTGTGTGGATGCTTTCAGATACCAGCATGATCGAAGTCGACCCGACCATCAACCCGGGGACGGCGGGCGTGCTGAACTTAATGCGCTACCTGACCACCCTCTCTGATTGGGGATGGGTGGTTTCTGAACAGGGGATCTTTGCAACATATTACTGGTTTTTCGGCTATCCCTTCGATGATGCATTCGAACCACTCATCCCGAGCGATCTGGCTCAGCCTGAACTGCAACTGCCCTTTAAAATGGGTGATGTGTGGTCATACACGGGCGGGCCGCACGGGGGTTGGGATTCGGGTTCCGCTTGGGCGGGTTTGGATTTTGCGCCGCCGGGTGAAGCCCTGGGTTGCGTGCCCAGCGATGCCTGGGTGGTGGCTGCTGCCCCTGGTGAGGTTGTCTATTCTGATCATGGCGCGGTCATTCAAGACCTGGATGGAGATGGCCGCTGGCAAACGGGATGGTCGATCCTGTACATGCACATCGACACAAGGGATCGCGTGGGTGTGGGGACCTTTTTGGAAGCTGGGGACAGGGTTGGTCATCCCTCTTGTGAGGGAGGGTTCTCAACCGGCACCCACCTGCATATCGCCAGGCGGTATAATGGAGAATGGATCGCAGCAGATGGCGATTTGCCTTTTGTCATGGATGGATGGGTATCATCAGGTTATGGCGTGGAATATAACGGTTACCTGACCAAAGGGGAGATTGTATTGGAGGCATGGAATGGGCGCACAGCGCGCAACGCAATCCAGCGCTAGAACACGCTATTATCAGCGCCGAATGAAGCGCCTGGTTTTGTTGTTGATCGCAGCGGTGATTTTGGCCGGGATCATTGGCGGCGGTTTTGCCTATCCTGTGTTGGCGCCTGATTCAAACCTGGTTGTAAGTGTTATGACGACGCCCACCTCAACACCAGATGTGGCCCCGGTTTTGGTTTCAGTGCCCGTTACGGATTTACCCACTGCTGAGCCGCCTGCGGAAGAAGTAGGGGAACCGGCGATCGAATCCACACCCATTGAGCAACGCCCTTCGCTGCCGCTGCCAACCCAGGGGCAAATCGTCCCCCCCAGTGAAGACCCCAATATTCTCTACTACACCACAGCGGGAGACAGCCTAGCGGTGGTCAGCTTGCGTTTTGGCGTCAATATCGATGAGATCAAATCCCCAGTTCCTATTGAGCGAAGGGGATTGATCCCGCCTGGTCAGCTCTTGATTATTCCCAACCGGCTCGGGGAGACCAGTTCCCGCAGCAAACTGCTGCCTGACAGTGAAGTCACCTTTTCACCCTCTACGATTGATTTTGACATTCATGGATTTGTTGAGGCTGCTGGGGGTTACCTGGCGACTTATTCTCAGTGGCTGGCGACAACCGGGGTCACCTCAGGTGCAGACGTGATCGCCCGGATTGCCCTGGAATATTCGGTCAACCCGCGGCTGCTGCTGGCGTTTTTAGAATATCAATCCGGCTGGGTGTATGGCACACCACAAAGTCAATTTGCCATTGATTACCCCATGGGCCATCAGGAAGAAGCAAAAAAGGATCTCTACTTGCAGGCTGCCTGGTTTGCCAGCCGTGTGATGGATGGCTATTATGGTTGGAAAGAAGGCCGGCGGTTGGTGATCAATTTCAATGATGGGCAAATTATGCGATTGGCGCCGGAACTGAATGCAGGCTCAGTGGGCTTGATGAATGCCTTCACCTATTTGTATGCATACGAAGATTGGGCGTATGCGCTGTACGCAGAGGAAAATTTCTTCAATTTTTACGAGCAAATGTTTGGAAATCCCTGGATCAGAGCTCAAAGCGTTGAGCCATTGATCCCGGCTGATGTGGTTCAGCCGGACATGATCTTGCCCTTTGAGAAGCAAATCAAGTGGGCTTTTACGGGCGGGCCGCATGCTGCCTGGAGTGCAGCAGATGTGTGGGCTGCGCTTGACTTTGCTCCACCCAGTTCTGAGACAGGGTGCCATGAGTCCCCTGCGTGGGTGGTTGCATCGGTTCCTGGCCTGGTGGTGCGTTCTGATAACGGCGTGGTGGTGATCGATATGGACGGGGATGGTTTCGAACAAACTGGCTGGACCCTGCTGTATTTGCACATCGCCACCAAGGACAGGGTGCCGGTGGGTACCTGGGTTGAAGTGGGAGATCGCCTGGGGCACCCCTCATGCGAAGGCGGGCGCTCGACCGGGACGCATGTCCATATTGCCCGGCGTTACAACGGTGAGTGGGTCCCTGCAGACGGGCCACTGCCCTTTGTGCTCAGCGGCTGGACAGCACGCGCGGCCAGCCTTGCTTATAAAGGGTGGCTGACACGGGGTACGGAAATTATCTATGCCAACACAGCCGCGACCTTTGAAACGCATATTTCTAGAGATGAGTAATGATTTGAAAATCACCTTGGCAGCATAAAGACGCTCATCTAGACAAAAATCATCCCACAGAGTATGCTTTTAGCGCAATATGTTTGGCAACATTTTTCTTTCCCTTGTGATACCTTACTGGTTTGATACCCCCTGATGATGAAGTTACAGAAGTCCCTAGCGATTATTATCCTGTTTATTACACTATTGGCTGCCTGCGCGCCTGCGACCCAGCCAACGTTGATCTATCCAACCCCGGCGGGTGTTGACGAACCGGAGGTGGTGGTGGAGATCACGCCGTTCCCGACCCGGCCAGCATATGAGCCAGGCGAATTGGTTGATTACACTGCCCAAACCGGCGATACCCTGTCGGCGCTGGCGGCACGGTTTAATACGACTGAGAATGAGATCCGCAGGGCAAACCCGATCATCCCGGGTGATGCAACCACCATGCCGCCCGGCATGCCGATGCAAATCCCCATCTATTACCGGCCTTTATGGGGCACACCCTTCCAGATCATCCCGGATGCCGTTTTTGTCAACGGGCCTGATGCGGCGGGGTTTGATTCCTCGGCTTTCATTACCCAATCGGATGGGTGGATCAATCTCTATTCTGCGTGGGCATTTAGCGGCAATCGGACGAGTGGAGAGATCGTTGACTATGTGGCCAGCAATTATTCGGTCAGCCCCAAGGTGCTGCTGGCCTTGCTTGAATATTTGGGGGGCGCCTTCTCTGAACCCTATCTCAACCCCCTGGCTGAACGCAATATCCTCGGGCTGGACTCGAATTATTGGACCGGCGTTTACCTGCAGCTTTCTTATGCGGCTAATTTATTGAATGATGGCTATTACCGCTGGCGAAACGGGGACTTGCTGGAGTTTGAACTGGCCGATGGCTCTTTGGTACGGCCAGATCCGTGGCAAAATGCCGCCACAGTGGCACTGCAGCACTTCTTTTCGCAGACCATGACGGTGACAGATTTTCAACTGGCGATTGGCCCTGATGGGTTTGAACGCACCTATGCAGACTTGTTTGGCGACCCCTGGGAGACCGAACCGCATATTCCTGGCTCTTTACGGCAGCCTGACTTGCTGTTACCCTATGCCACAGATAAAGTGTGGGCGTTTACCGGGGGGCCGCATACCGGTTGGGGCAGCCTGGCGCCCATGGCAGCGCTGGATTTTGCTCCGCCATCGGAGGTGACGGGTTGTTTTCCGTCCTCTGTGCACACCACGGCAGTGGCTGGGGGTGTGGTTGTGCGGGATGGGACGGGCATGCTGGTGCTGGATCTGGATGGTGATGGGGACGAGCGCACCGGTTGGGTGGTGCTTTACTTACATATTGCCAATGACGGCCGTGTTCCGGTGGGGACATATGTCGAGGCGGGTGATCCTTTGGGATTTCCGTCCTGTGAGGGCGGGCGGTCGACGGGTACGCATATCCACATTGCCCGCAAATATAATGGCGAGTGGGTCGAGGCGGATGGCCCGCTGCCGTTTGTGCTGTCGGGATGGCGGCCGATCAGGGGCGAAGCGTCTTACAAGGGCTGGCTGGTGAAGGGTGATATGAGGGTTGTGGCCAGTGAGAACCCGGATGGCAGCAGCATGATCCCGGTTGAATTGGATTGACGCGCTCTGCCTGAGGCGGCTATTGATGGGGGGAGAGATGATGACAATGGTTGATTGCCAGGATCGGATTTTTTAGGAATTTGATTGTCGGCTGATTATTTAATTATGGATTGTTAAAGAAAGCAATAACCCCCAGGATTTTATTAAGCTTTGCGAGAATCCTGGGGGTTGTTTGGTTTTTTGTTTTGGGCTGCTAATTCAGGAATTGCCAGGGGTTGACCGGATAGCCATTCAGACGCAGTTCAAAATGCAGGTGGGGGCCGGTTGACATTCCCGTGCTGCCCATTGCGCCAATTAACTGCCCTTTTTGCACATTGGAACCGCAGGGCAGCAGGGAGCCATCCAACAGGTGGGCATAAAAGGACTGCCAGCCGCGGTCGTGGTCGACAACGATCAGGTTGCCGTACCCACGGTCTGACCAGCCGGAATAGACAATGACGCCGGAATCAGAAGCAAAGATGGAGAAGCCTGATCGGCCGGCGAAATCCAGCCCGTTGTGGACCGGCGGGTTGTAATCATAGCCGGAAAGCCACTTTTCGGTGGTTGGCCAGGTAAAGGTGCCGGTGCCCACATCGCCGTAAATGATGCCGCCGCAGGCGCCCGGGCCGAGATAGGCGCTGCCTGAGGCTGGGTTTTCACGGGGGACAATCCAGGCTACCGTCGGCCGTTCGCCGCCCGGGACGACCAGCATGGTGCCCGGGGCGATATTGGGGTTTGAATAATCCCCCACTGTGGCGGGGTCCAGATCATTGCCGGGATAGTTGACGATCACATCCGGGCTAACGCCGTAAAACGAAGACACGCCATTCAGGCCTTCGCCTTCTGACCAGCGGTGGTACACACCATCCATGGGGAGGATGAACAGTTCCACACCGACGCTCAACCCATCCGGTGTGTCGCCAATGATATAGCGGTTGGACCACAGCACCGTTTCTGGTTTAAGGCCGAATTTATCGGCGATGGCAAAGATTGAATCGCCTGCCTCAACCGTGTACCTGGTGACATCGTAACGTTCCTCCACCAGGGTGACCGGTGTGATCTGAATTTCCTGAGAGCGCATTAAGCCCCCGGTTGGACCGCCGGCAGAAAACACGGGCGTTGATACCCCTACTGGCAGGGTAAACTGGGTGGCTGTCGGCAGGGGTGTTGGCTCAGGCGGTGCAATTGTGGCATGGACGATCAGGGATCCAATGCCCCAGACTACCATGGCAACAACAACGCTGGAAATAGCGATCATAGCAACTTTGGCCAGGGCTGGATGACGGAAAAAACGCCTAAATGCAGAGGTATGGGCTTCAGGGTCAGCTGTTTTATGGCTTTCCAGTTTACCTTCTTGGGTCTTTTCCGGGTTTGTTTGTTCGATATTGTGTGTTGGTTCTTGTTGTTCACTCATATTGCACTCTTAAGGCATCATATCATTAAAAAGGCGATTGTCAAGCGCACCAAATTGGGATCGGAGTGTGTTTTTGCTCTTAATCACGCTTTGTGGGGGATTACGGAGTGCCGGGCGGAGCGGTGAAGTATGTATTGAAGATGGAAGACAGGTCCGCGTCGGTGTGTTGTGTGAGGGTGTTGTAGAAATCTTCCCCGGTGGCGATTTCGTAGCGATGCCTGTGGGCATAGTCCCTGAGAAAGCTAAAGAAGGCCTCATCCCCCATAAGCTCCCGCAGGTCATTGTAAAATAACGCACCACGCCGATAGACACGGTTGAAGTATTCTGAAACGCCGCCCGTCACATAGATGGAGGTGTCAATAGTTCCGGAGGGTAAATGTGAGTGGACGCGGGTCTGCCACCACCAGTCCAGGTCCTCAGGAAAATAGCGTTCGTAAAAGAGGGCTTCTGCGTAGGTGGCGATGGACTCATCCAACCAGGGTTCCATGGGCTGGTTATTGCCCACCAGGCTGAAAAACCATTGATGCACTACCTCGTGGGGGATGATGATGTGCAGATCTGAGCGGGGTGGGTCACGGTACAGCCAGTAAAAGCTGCTTTGGATCAGGATCAGGCCATCGAATTCCATGTTGATATCCAAGTCGGCCTGGACCACACTGAGCACTTCCCGTTCGTAAGGGCCAAATATCTCCGCGTAAAGTGTGAGGGCTTTTTCAGCCAACTCGACGGCAACCTGGGAAGAATCGATCACTTCAGGTAATGAAAACCCCCTGATCTGGGTGCCGTTGACCTCGCGCGTGATGATTTCGTATGAATCGCTGATCGCCATCACGAAAGTGCGTGCCAGGGGGAGGAAGAACCGATAGCTGCCTGCATCAACACGCGGCAGCACACCTGCTGCGATCTGCATGTTCTCGCCGCGATCGGTAAAGGTTACCGTGACGTCGAAATCAGCCGCTTCGAACACCTGGTGTTCACCCACAAACATGCTGTTGACCAAGGAAAATTCATAGGCCAGCCAGCCCTCTTGTTCATCATAGGGCGGGATGGTGGGATACCAGTAGGAGAGGAGCAGCTGCCGGCCGGTCTGACCGAAGACGCCGGTACGGTCTGGCATATAGAGCTCAAAATCGTGGACTACTGTGATTTGTTCACCAGGGCCTAAGGGCACCTCGAGGGGGATGATCATGCGGTGGCTTTCCCAGCGGTAGTCGGTGATGGCCGTGCCGTCGCCGAAGGATACTGCGCGCATAAAGATCGCATTTTGGAAGATGGTGGGATACACGATGAAGATTATCTCATCGATGGGGACAGTGGTTTTATTGGTGTAGGTGGCCTGGCTGGTCACCGTGATAAAACGATTATAATAATTTACCGAGGCATCGATCACATACTGCGTCTGCTGCCCGTTGAGCGGCAGGGGTGTCGGGGTGGGCGTTGGTTCTGGTGTTGGCGTTGGCATGGGCGTGGCTGTGTCGGTGGGGGACGCGCTCGGTGACGGGGTGGGCAGGACATCACCGGTGGGTGCGCAAGCGGCCAGCACGGTGAAGGCACACAGCAGCAATAGAATATTTCGTATAGGTATCAATTTCATCGATTTTTACCTCAAACAGCTTGATTTTACCCGTTAATCACGAGAGGTGCGCTAAACCTTACTAAAAATTTACATTCGCTTCAGACCGTTTAGTGTAAAGAAAAGATCCTCTCAACATCTGACCCAAGAAAGTTTCAAGTGAATTTCTAGCATTTTTTGAATAACGGGTGATGGTGATCAATCAGCGCAAAGGATTTTGACACAATTTAAGGGAGATTGGAGTTTGTAATAATGGCACCCAGACCAAAAGGCATGCGCGGTTTTATCCTAGTATGGATTGGCCAATTGTTTTCGATGGTTGGTTCACAGATGACCCATTTTGCGATGGGGATCTGGGCCTGGGAACAAACCGGGCGGGCAACCCCCCTGGCCATGGTCGGGTTTTTCTCCTTTGCGCCGCTGATTGTCTTTTCTCCCATTGCCGGCGTGCTGGTGGACCGCTGGAATCGCAAGCTGGTGATGGTTTTGAGTGACATTGGCGCTGGCCTGATGACCCTGACCATTTTTATCTTATTGTTGTCAGGGCGGCTGGAGATTTGGCACCTTTACCTGACCGGTGCTGTAGGAGGGATATTCGGTGCCTTTCAATGGCTGGCATATTCTGCCGCCATCACCTTAATCGTGCCCAAGAAGCATTATGCCCGCACCAGCGGGATGATCTCGATGGCGGGGTCTGGCGTGGGGATCATTGCCCCGATATTGGCTGGTTTTTTACTGCCAATTGTCGGGATTAGCGGCATTATTGCCATTGACCTGGTGACATTGGCCATTGCGTTGATGTTCTTGGTGCTGGTGTTGATCCCTGAACCCAAACACAAGCAAACCGATCGCGCCAAAGGGGCCTTTCTGCGCGAGCTGATCTATGGGTTTCGGTATTTGTTCGATCGTCCGAGCCTTCTGTACCTGCAGTTGATGTTCTTCATGGGCAACCTGTTCTTCTCGGTGGGTTATACCTTGCTGACACCAATGGTGTTGGCCAGCACCGGGGGGAACGCCACCATCCTGGGGTCAGTTCAATCAGCGGGGGCAATTGGCGGGTTGGCCGGGGGCATGATCATGACGGCCTGGGGCGGCCCGAAGAAAAAGGTCAACGGCGTGATCTTTGGATGGATCGCAAGCGGCCTGTTGGGAATGGCCTTGATGGGATTGGGACGGGCTTTACCCTACTGGCTGGCAGCTCATTTCCTGATTATTTTGATTACGCCCCTGATCAATGGTGCAAACCAGGCCATCTGGCAATCGAAAATTGCGCCTGAAGTGCAGGGACGGGTGTTTTCAGTCAGGAGATTTGTTGCGCAGATCACCGCACCAATCTCGATGGCGGCCGCCGGTCCCCTGGCGGATAAGCTATTTGAGCCGGCGCTGCAGATGCCGCAAAACGGGTTTGCGCGCCAATTGAGCCGGGTGTTTGGCTCCGGCCCGGGTTCGGGAATGTCTTTGATGATCCTGTTGAGCGGGATCCTGGTGGCAGGTGTCGGCCTGGTTGCTTACCGGGTGAGGGCTATCCGTGATGTTGAACGTTTGATCCCCGACCATGATGAAGCATGATCGGGGAGGGCTGGCTTTCTGTGGTTTTGTGATTTATGCGTTTATCAAGGGCCAGGCAGGGATCAATCCGCTGCGATCAGGGTGATTTTGTGGCTGATCTCAGCCACCTTTTCCAGCATGGCCTGGCCAGGGCAGTAGCGGGTCTCTGAGAGCTCCACGGCGCGTTCCACAGCTGCCCGATCGAGGTCGACGCCAGTCACTTTGTACTCGATCAAAATTTTGGTGAAGACCCTGGGGTGTTCGTCTGCTCGTGCGATCTGGGCGCTGACCTCAAAATCGGTGACTTCCTGGCGCTTTTTCTTCAAAATCGAGATCACGTCCATGGCGGTGCAGCCGACCAGCCCGATGGCAAACAGCTGCATGGGCTGAAAGCCCATTTCCTGGCCACCGGCTGCTTTTTTGGCGTCCAAGGGGATCAGGTAACCGGAATCCGAGCTGCCCGTGAAGGCCATTCCGCCCTTCCAAACGACTTTACTCTCCATGTGAAGATTTCCTTTCTTGCCTCCTCCGGAGGCGATCCGTTCCTTATCAGGTGTAACAGCCGGTCTCCAGGACCCCGCACCGGGGACAGGCGAGTTCCAGCATACCGTTGTAATCCAATTTTTCTGCCTGGCATCGTGGGCAGGTTACTCCTGCACGCAACCGGAGAGCGTTTTGGGTGGGTTCAGGTTGTGGTTTTTCCGACTGCCAGGTTTCATGAGATGAAAAATGGCAGTCTGGTTTATGGGCTGTCATCTGCATCGCCCAGGCCCAAGCTGGCCAGCAGCCGCTGCCGAACATCTGCCGGTAAGGAGACCTCCTCGCCATCGCTCTGACAGAGCTGGATAGTTTTTTTCAGTGTGTTGTACACGATTTGGCAATCAGTACAGGATTCCAGATGCGTTTCGAGCTGCGCACACAGCAGCGGATCTAATTCGTCATCAATGTACGCATTGAGCTGCTGGATTATTTCCTGGCAGTTTGTGTGGTGTGGGTGGTTCATAGGGTGCTCTCTGGCATTCTCTCTGAGAAGTATTCCGTCAAAAGCTCACGCAGTTGCAGGCGGGCGCGCATCAAACGTACTTTGAGGGCAGATTCACTAATCTCTAATACCTCAGCAGCCTCGCGGGTGGATAGCCCTTCTACATCCCGCAGGAGGAAAGCGGCTCGGTTAGAAGCGGAAAGAGTTGTGATGGCGCGCTGGATCGCCTGGCGGGATTCGTGGCTCATCAGTTCTTTTTCTGGCAAGCAGCACCAATCCACGATTTGCCTGGGGATGATCTCACCATCGTCGGTTTTAAAACCGGCATCGAGGTCAACTTCTGTACCTGTGCGTTTTCTCAAGCGCATGAGGGATTCATTGAGGGCGATGCGATAGAGCCAGGTGGATATTTTCGAACGGCCTTCGAAGGATTTGATATTCTGATAAGCTTTGATGAACGTCTCTTGCAGCACGTCTTCCGCATCCTGTTCGTTACCGAGCATTTTCAAGCCCAAGCGGTAAATTTGTTCGGAGTGGGCATCGACCAGCCTGGCAAAAGCGCCTTTGTCTTTGCGCTGTAATGCGTTTAGGTCGATTTCTTCAGTGTGGGCTTCTTTATCCATTAGATGATCGTTTTCGCCAAAAGGTTACACGCGCAGGGCTTAAGAGAGGGGCCAGGTTGGCAGGACGTCAATGTCGAAGGGGCTGAAATCCTCCTGGATATAGTGATAGTAGCCAGCGCCTGCGATCATGGCAGCGTTATCCGTGCAGAGCGATAGGGGCGGGATATGCACCGGGCGCTTGCTTTCCGCCAGGATCTTCTCTCTCAGGCGTTTATTGGCCGAAACGCCCCCGGCCACGACGATCTCACGCACGTTGTGCGCTTTGGCAGCCATGAGGGTTTTCTCTACCAGGACATCGGCTACCGCGGCCTGGAAGCTGGCGGCCAGGTCTGCGATGGGCAGCGGGCGGCCTTCCGCCTCCAGGGCTTCGACCGTGCGCAGGACGGCTGTCTTTACGCCGCTAAAGGAGAAATTCCAGGTGTCCTCAAGCATGGCTTTGGGGAAGGAAAAGGCTGTATCCTTCCCGGCTTCACCGGCCTTTTGGATGGAGGGACCGCCAGGGTAGGGTAGATCCAGCAGGCGGGCGATCTTATCAAAGGCTTCACCGGCTGCATCGTCCAGGGTGCCGCCCAGACGCTGGTAGGCAAGGTGATCGTTCATCAGGACAAGCTCACTATGCCCACCGGAAACCAGCAGCGCCAGCAGCGGGAAACGCGGCGGCTGGTGGGGCGTGGCATTGGCTGCATACAGCCAGGCAGAATAAATGTGGCCTTCCATGTGGTTGATGCCCATCAGGGGTTTTCCGGTGGCCAGGGCGATGCCTTTGGCCATGTTGAGGCCAACGACCAACGAACCAGCCAATCCAGGTCCCTGGGTGACGGCAATTGCATCGATTTCCTGGATATTGATATGGGCTTGCCGCAGGGCTTCATTGACGATCGGGTAGATCGCTTTCACGTGTTCGCGCGAAGCCAGTTCTGGGAACACACCACCGTACTGCGCATGGAGGTCCACCTGGCTGGCGACCACATTGGAATGGATCACGCGGCCATCGCTGACGATGGCGGCTGCTGTTTCATCACAGGAGGTTTCGATGCCAAGAATGCGTGCAGGAGGAAGGGACATATCAAATTACCTCTTCTTTCCGTCCATGGGCAACACCAGCGCCATGGGATAATCGATAAATTTCTCAAAATTTCCTTCGGGGGTGACATAATAGGTATCTTCCAGGCGGACGCCCAGGCCTTTTTCAGGGTAATACAGGCCAGGCTCGATGGTGAAGACAGAACCCGGAACAAGGGTGTTGGTGGGGTCGTTTTTCTGGCTGAACCAGGGTTTTTCGTGGACGTGCAAGCCCAGTCCATGCCCAAGCGAGTGGACATAGCCGGATTCGATGGCTGGGTCCTGGCGGGTGGTTTTATGGCCCAGGGCTTCAAACAGCTCGCAGGTGCGGTCCTGGAAGTGGGCCGCATTCAAACCGGTTTGCAGCTCAGATACCACCTGGTGGTAGACGGATTTGACCTGGTCATACAAGGCCTGGGCTTCATCCGGGGCATGCCCCAGGCACCAGGTGCGGGTGAAGTCATAAAAATATCCGCCGCCTTTTTCGCAGGGGAAAATGTCAAAGACGATCGTCTGGCCGACGGCGAGGGGGTCGCTGGGGTTGCCGCTGCTGTGGGGCACGCCTGCGTCCCGTCCGATGGCAAAGATGGTGTCCTCGGGGTTTTCAGCGCCTAATTCAGCCAGCCAGAGGTTGATTTGTGCTTTGACATCGCCCACCATCAAGGGGATGCCGTCTTTTTTCATCAACAGGTCGTAGATGACCTGGTGGCTGGTGAGGAATTCAGCCACCCGCGAGATAACCTCAACCACCAATGCACCCATTTGGCGGATCTGTTCCAGTTCATCGGGGTCCTTGGTGGCCATGGCTTGCAGCAAAATGGCATCTTCGGGGTCACCATGGAAGGACAGGCCGGGCAGCATCTCCTGGAGCTTATTCACAGTGGAGAGCATTTTACCGGCATCTGTGCGGCCATACAGGATGACCTTACCTTTGGTCAGGCCAAGCTGCTCAAAAATATGCTTGTAGAGCAGGGCATGGGCGGTAAGCCGGTCACCGTTGGCGGCTGCCAGGCGTTCTTTGAGGGGGTATTGGTTGTAGTTGAGGGTGGTCAGGCCAGTCTTGGCCGCTTCATCCCTTTCCATAGGTGCATGACAGAGGACCGGCGCTTCGCCAGCTCGCAGGATGATATCGGCCTGGGTCATGTGCCCGCCGCCAGTCAGATACCTCATGAAGGGGTTGTGCTGGGCCGGGCCGGTGACCCAAATGGCATCTGCCTGGTGTTCTTGTAGGAGTTTTGGGAGGTCTGATTTCATGATTTGCCTGTCTATTTTGAAGATTTTACTTCAGGAGGTATTGATTTTATTGCGGCCTATGGGCTGTGGACCAAGCCTGGGCCAGGCTGCGCAGCAAAGGTGCTTCCTGCTCTGTGAAGACGGTGCGCGGATCGAGCAAAACCTGGTCGTTTTCGATCCGGGCGATGATGGGCGGATGTGAATTACGTAAGGTCAGCAGAAAGGCGTCCGCTTTGGGGGGATCAAGGGCCAACAGGAATGTGGGCATCTCTTCAGTGGGCAAGCTGCCGCCGCCGACCGTTGAACGGCCAGGGAGCACCTCTCCTG
>JBLRWR010000008.1:0-24549 GCA_047921135.1 Candidatus Brevefilum sp. | reverse complement strand
CGTGCGCGCTACCGATAATTCCTGCTCGGCACGAGAGGCATCCACGTGGGTGCAATCATCCAGGCAAACGACGACATCGCTGCCATAGCTGATCTGTAGCTGGATGCTCTTTTCCGGCGAGAGGAGGAATTTACGGCCTTTGCCTTCGGGCCGAAAGAGGATGCCGCGGTCGGTCAGGGTGCCGAATTGGTCGGATTGGTGAATGAGGGAGTAGGCCTGGAAGCCGCCTGAGTCGGTTACGATCACCTGATGCCAATCGGCGAAGTTGTGCAAGCCGGAAAAAGCCTGGATGGTGCTGGATCCTGGTTTTTGCATCAGATGGAAGGTGTTCATTACCAGGCCCTGGATTTGGACGCTTTCGAGATCACGTGAATCTACCGCCCTGACATAACCCAGGGTGGCATCGGGCAGGAAGGCTGGCAGGTTAAGGTGCTTATCCCTGATGTGTAATTCGGGTGTTTGGAGCATCTTAATGTCTCCTAAAGGGTTTATTGAGGTTGAGGATCAGGATAAACTCCCGTTTTTGACCTGAGACCCGTGGCAGGATCTCCGAAAGGCGTCCACGAAAGATGGCTTGCTTTTTAAGGGTCAGGTCACAGGCTAAAAGGATATCCTGATGTTTCCCGAAAACGGAACTTACTTCCTCCAGTAATTTGGTCAGGCGGTAGGGGGTGTCCATCAGGATCACGGGGACTGTTTCGGATTTGTATTTCGCCAGGAAGCCTTCGCGGTGCTCGCTTTTACGGGGCGGAAACCCTGCAAAGACGAACCGGTCGATGGGAAAGTCGCACAACGAAAGCGCAGCCATTAAGGATGCAGGGCCTGGTACTGGCGAGACCGGGATCCCCGCCTGGTAGAGCAGTTCAAGCAGATGCTGGCCAGGGTCTGCGAAGACCGGCGTGCCGGCATCTGAGATGATCGCCATGGATTCCCCCTTGGCCAGCCGGACCAGGATATTGGATGCTTCTTCCGCTTCATTATGTTCGTTCAGGGTGAGCAGGTCGTTCTCCACCCCTAATTGGTGGAGCAGCCGGCTGCCCTGGCGAAATTCTTCGCAGATGACCGCATCGACCGCTTTGAGGACATCCAGGGCGCGCAGTGTGATATCTTTGGGGTTGCCAATGGGCGTAGCGACGATGTATAAGGTACCAGGTTTGGTTGGCGGTTTCATAGAATTAATTGTAACATTTCCCCAGGTATGTTGAATAGCAGGATTCATGTGAACTGGTCATGCGGGTTGGAATATGGCATAATCAAGGCAGTTTACCTTCGCTGAAGGATCGGAGCTTTATGAAAAAAACCAGCCGATTAACCCGCATTTCGCTGCTTTTATTTCTCTTTTTTGGCGCTGATAAGTTTTTGGCTGTGATCCGCACGGTCATCATTGGCCGCCAATTCGGACTTTCCGCCGAACTGGATGTTTTCAACGCGGCGAACAACTTGCCCGACCTGTTGTTTGCGCTGATCTCAGGCGGCGCGCTGGCGATTGCGTTTATCCCGATCCTTTCCGAAATGTTGGTAAAAGAGGGGCGCGAATCATCCTGGAAGCTATTTTCACGAATTGCCAACCTGGCCTTTATGGTCACGGCTGTGTTGGCACTACTTATGGCTATTTTTGCCGGGCCATTGGTGCGCTGGGAGTTGGGCATTGCCCCGGGTTTCACCTCTGACCAGCAGGATTTAGCAGTGCAGTTGATGCGCTTGAATTTGATCGCCACGCTGATCTTCTCGATCAGCGGGCTGGTGATGGCCGGCTTGCAGGCCAACCAGCATTTTTTGTTACCAGCGATTGCGCCATTGGTTTATGATGGAGGGAAAATATTTGGTGCGGTTATCCTGGCGCCCAGCGTCGGTTACCGGATCGCCGGCATTCACCTGCCAGCTTTTGGGATGGGCATTCACGGACTGGTCTATGGTGTGATCGTCGGCGCCGGCCTGCACTTACTGGTCCAGGTCCCCGGCTTGCTCAAATTTAAATTTAAGTGGTTCCCCAGCCTGGGCGTTAATGACACAGCAGTACGCAAAGTGTTCCGTCTGATGGGTCCTCGTTTGGTGAGCATGGTTTTTATCCAGTTGATATTTTTGGCACAGGACAATTTGGCTTCTCGCCTTCCGGTTGGGTCGGTGACAGCGTTAAGTTTTGGGTGGTGGATACAGCAAGTGCCCCAAACAATGATCGGTACTGCGATCGCGACTGCGTTGCTGCCTACTTTGTCCGATCATGTGGCCTCTGGTGAGGATAAAGCTTTTAAAGACACAATTGAGCGCTCGTTAAAGGTGATGATCGCGCTGTCGCTGCCGATTGCGGTGATCCTTTCACTGACGAGCCTGCCGTTGATCCAAATAGCCTTCGGATTTACCCTGGCAGAATCAAACATGATCCTGAGGGCGGCGCAAGCCTTCCTGGTGGGCTTGTTGGGGCATAACCTGGTTGAGTTGGGGGTACGCTCATTTTATGCCCGTCAGAATGCCCGCGTACCGATGGCGGTTTCTGCCCTGGGCTTTTTTATGTATCTCGGTTTGGCGATTCCCTTGATGGGGTGGCTTTCATTCTCAGGTATTGCACTGGCTAATTCTATTTCGTATAGCATACAGGCGGTTTTGCTGGTATTGCTGCTCAATCACCGGCTGCCCGATAAATTCCGCCTGGGAGGTCCGTTTGTCCGTGGGGTTTTAAGCGCTGTGCTGGCTGGTCTGTGTGCCTGGCTGGTGATGTGGGTACTTCCCATCCCGATCCATAAGTTATTTTTGGCGCTGGGGGCCATGCTAACTGCCGTTATTGTGGGGTTAGTGCCCATTTGGAAGGAGATCAAATTACTGGTTCACCTTTAAAATTGATAAGGTATAATCCTGCCCATGGAAGAAAATGAGAATACGCAACACACTGAGACAAAAGAAAATAAAACGCGCAAGCCAAAGAAGAAATTCTTTGAACGCCGTTCTGCCTGGTTTTTAATTACTGCGATCCTGGTCCTGCTGATCTTAGCCGTCGGCGCTGTTACTGGCGCGGCACGGGGCATCTCTGACCGGGTCTCTTTAGCAGAAAACCAGGCTGCGCCCAGGATCCAATCACAAATTGAAGGCGCCCGGCAGGATATCGAAGAAGGCCGATTTGAAGTCGCCCTGAGCCGCTTGGACTGGATTTTAGAAGAGATGACCGAGTTCATCACGGAAGATGAGCTGGCAGAAATCGGTGATCTCTATAGCCAGGCGTTGCTGCTGGTTGGGTCGGTCAGGACGCCCACACCACAACCTTCGCCCACAGCGGTTGAGCCGGTGTTCACGCCCACACCTGATTTTCGTGGCGAGCAGGAATTATTTGAGACAGCCCAACAACTGGTTGCCAATGGTGCCTGGGAAGACGCCATCAACACATTAAAAGCTTTGCGTGAGAAAGATCTGACTTTCCGAACCGTTCAAGTGGATGGTTTGCTATACATCACTTTACGCAACCGGGGCCTCCAGAAAATTTTGGCGGAGGGAAGTTTGGAACCGGGCCTTTATGATCTCTCCCTGGCGGAACGCTTTGCGCCTTTGGATTCAAGGGCAGAGGGGTTACGCACCTGGACGCGTTTGTATTTGACAGGCGCCAGTTATTGGGATGTGGATTGGGCACAAGTGGTGCTCTATTTTGAACAGGTCTACCCGCATGTACCGAATTTGCGTGATGGGACTTTTATGACAGCCACCGAACGCTTTAGGCTGGGCGCTATCGAATACGCACAATTGCTAGCAGCCTCGGGCGAGTTTTGTCTGGCACAAGAGTATTTTGAAAAAGCGCTGGGCATTCGGGAAGATGCTGATGTGCGTTCAATGTCACAAGACGCGGCCGATGCTTGTTTGGGAGTTACACAACCTCCACAACCGCCATCAACTGAGCCTACACCTACACCGGGGGATGGGTTAACACCCACACCGACACCCACAGAAGCGCCTACTCAGGAACCGACTGAAGAACCGACTGAAGAGCCGGGCGGTTAAATGCGGAAACGCAAAATATGACTTCACAAGCCATCCCGAAAGCAAGGGATGGCTTTTTGATTTATGGGGATTGTGGTTTGATGAGTTTACCGACCAGGTCGTGGGTGATGGCACCGGTAATCTTGGCTTTCACCAACTCTCCAACCGGAGCAAGGCCTTCAAATAAGACCAACCCGTCAATTTCGGGGGCGTCACGGTATGAGCGGCCAATGGTGATGTTGTTTTCTTGATCGACGCCTTCTACCAAAACATCTAAAATCTGCCCAATGAAACTTTGATTGCGAGCCAGGGAGATTTCGCCCTGGACTTGCATGAGCTTTTCGACGCGCTCGGTTTTGATGTGTTCGGGGATCGGATCGCCCAGGGGTTCAGCCGGTGACCCGGGTTCGAAGGAATAGGCAAATGTCCCCAGGTGATCAAATTGGACCGCTTGAATGAAGTTGACCAGTTTTTGGAACGAGTTGTCATCCTCACCAGGATAGCCGACGATCATGGTTGTCCGCAGGGTGATATCTTTGACCGCCTCACGGATACGGGATAGGGTTTGCTGAACAGCCGTGATGTTTGCAGGGCGCCGCATGGATCGCAGGATGGCTGGGTCTGCATGTTGGAGGGGCATATCCAGGTAGGGCAGGATTTGCGGTTCTGCACCCATCAATTGGATCAAGTTTTCGCTGACATACCCCGGGAAGGTATACATCAACCGGATCCAGGGGATGTGTGGCACCGCCTTGAGTAAGGCTTCTAACAACTGGGTTAAGCCGTCTTTCATACCCAGGTCATGGCCGTAGTCTGTGGTGTCCTGCGCAATGAGAATAATCTCTTTGACCCCCCGATCCTGGAGCTTTTTAGCATCGGTGATGATGTGTTGGATTGGCCGGCTTAGGAGCGTACCTTTGATATGGGGGATCAGGCAATAAGCGCAGGACCTGCGGCATCCATCTGCGATTTTGATATAGGCACTGCTGCCCTGAATGGCAACCCGGCGGGTATCCTTTTCATCGATCGTGGGGGATGTTTGGGTGGGAAAGTGGGTATATGGCAGGACGCGTTCTGCTTGATCGGCTGCACTGAGGACCTCGAGGATATCCATCCATCGGCGGGTGCCCATGATGCCATCGAGGCCGGGGACAGAATCGAGCAGGTCCTGGCGGTGAAGTTCTGGCATACAGCCAGCAACAATTAACTTTTGCCAGGGCATTTTTTCGCTAGCCAGGTCCGTCAGCACCGTGATGGCCTCCTCACGGGCGGCTGCCAGAAAACCGCAGGTGTTGACAATCAGATATTGTGCTTCGTGGGGTGCATTGGTCGGTATTATGCCCTGACGGTTGAGCAATTGCGCCATTGATTCTGAGTCGACCAGGTTCTTTGAACAGCCGAGGGAGATCAGCAAATAGGTGCCAGTTGTTCGTTTAGTCATTGGACTCCAATGGGGTTGGGGTGGGTGACGGTGTGACAGTGATGGTTGGCGTGCTGGTGGGCGGGGGCAGTACCAATCCGTTGACGGTAAAGCTGAGGTCCGCCACCTGTCCGAGCACGCCTTGAGATCCGATGTCTTGATTATTGAAGAGAATCTGTAGAGCACCGATATTGCCTGTGAGGAGATCAATCTGCTCCTCGGCAGAGAAATCATATGCGTTGCCAGGGATTAAGCGGCCCTGGAACACAAGGTCTCCGTCAACCGTCACCTGCGCCCACAACCGCTGGCGGGGGATGAGGAGGATATTGATGGGGTCGGAGCTGATAACGGGCGTAAACAATGGCTCTTCTTCTGCTTCTAACTCGCTCTCGACTTCCTGAGCCTCATCAACTTCAGTGATTTCTGCTATCGATGTGAGATCGGGTGTGGGTGTATCCTCTGCCAGCAGCACATCTGAAACACCTGGAATATCGCTTTCGGGGGTGTCAGGTGGATCACTGGCGAGGATGCGGTTGACGCCCCAGATCACAAAAACGGCAATGACAACGAATAAGGTTGTGATGACGAGCAAGTCGAGGGTAAAGAAGTTTTTCAAGCGCAGTGCAGTGGGCGATAGCTCACGGGCGGCACGCCTTCCCCGCTGTTCAGGGGCGGTTTGTTTTTCAAGGCGCTGTAATTGTAGCGCATCGGTATAGGTTGATAATATTGGCTCAGTTTCGAGGTTGAGAAAATTGGCATAATTTACCAGCATCCCCTTGGCATGCACCGGAGAGGGCAATTGGTCAAATTTCCCAGACTCAATGGCCAGGAGGTAGGGCGGCGCGATGTGGATCGTGTTGTGAACCTCATCGATCGAGATGCTCAGTAAATCGCGCCGGTTTTTGATCTTTTCACCAATTGCTGCGAACATTTGGGCGGAGCCTTCCGGTTCGGATGGCTCAGAGACTGGATGTGGAGCAGGAACTTTAGGAGGAGGTGAGATTTGGTCTTCTTCTGATTCTTCGGCTGGCTCGATGTCACCTTCAACAGGGGTTTCCTGCTCGGTCGCATCTTGCAATTCATCATCTGGTGATGGTTGAGGTTCCTGGGGAGCATCAATTGCTTGGTTGGCGGGTGTGGTGTGGGGTTTTACAGCCAGGTGATAATCACTAACGGTCAGATCATCCAGATCGACTCCTAATTCATTTGCATACAGGCGTAAAAAGCCTCGTAGATGAACTTTTGAGGGCAAGGATTCCACATCGTTTTCTTCCAGCGCCTGAAGGTAGGCCAGGGAGATGTGGGTTTTATGTGCGATTGCCTCCAGGCTGATGCCCCGGGATTCGCGGACTTGTTTTAACTGCGCTCCGATTGTAAGTTCCATAGGGGTATTATATTCCAAATGGAAACCGGCCTGTTAGTGGTGGGAAAACAACAGGCCGGTTTGAACTAAAAGTTGGTTTGGTGATTATGCTTCAGGTAGTTCTGCTTCACCTTCAACTTCTTCACCAGCGTCTTCATCCAGATCAACAACGGCTTCCTCAACCTCTGGGATGACCTCGGTTTCCTCTTCCGGCAGTTCGAATTCTTCGATTTCGGCTTCTTGCACTGCAGGTTCGCCCTCGCGGTGGACAATAACGGTCAATTCGGGGACCAAATCCATGGTCAGGTGAATCGGGACGGTGAAGGTGCCCAACTGGCGGATGGGTTCCGTCTCGACCTGGCGTTTTTCCAGCTCGATCTCGTACAGCTCTTCGATGGCCTTGATAATTTCTTCGTTACTGACGGATCCATACAAGCGGCCCGTCTCACCCGCCTTAACCGGGAAGGTCAGGGTTTTGCCGCTGAGGACTTCAGCAACATCGCCCAATTCCTCATTGAGGGTGGCACGCCGCTCGGTGGCCTTGACTTTAATGCGCTCTGCTTGCTGCATGGCGCCTGGAGAGGCGGGAATAGCCAACCCTTGGGGGATCAGGTAGTTGCGGCCGTAGCCGGCAGCGACCTTTTTGATCTCGCCTGCACGCCCCAGTTTGTATATATCTTTGATCAATAATACTTTCATTTTACAAGCCCTTTCGTTCGAATAATTTTTGTTGTCTTGCTCGAAGGGTACAACGAACAAGTCAAAGAATTTTACCAGATACAGTGTCACCCGGCAACCAACTCGATGAAGCTTTGTGAACCAACTGGTGGGATGATTTCGGGTATACTAGTGAAAAGTCAATAAGAGGTGCTCATGTCTTTGGATCGAGAAAAACAACACTGGGAAAGTGAAGTTTATCAACCGGTCGTCAGGCGCTTCCCTGAACGAAAAGAAGCCTTCAAGACGTCCTCCGGTATCGACATTCCACCGGTGCTGCTGCCACCGGAAACGCAGGATTACCTGGCGGAATTGGGCTTCCCGGGTGAATACCCCTTCACGCGCGGTGTTCAGCCGACTATGTATCGGGGCCGGCTGTGGACCATGCGCCAATATGCCGGGTATGCCACGGCGGAGGAGTCCAATCAGCGCTATCGTTACCTGTTGGATCAGGGGCAAACTGGACTGTCGGTCGCCTTTGACCTGCCCACACAAATCGGTTACGATGCCGATGACACCATGTCGCAGGGCGAGGTGGGCAAGGTGGGCGTTTCAATCTCATCTGTACGGGATATGGAGACGCTGTTCAAGGACATTCCTCTGGATAGGGTCTCGACCAGCATGACGATCAACGCGCCGGCAGCAATTTTACTGGCCTTTTACATTGCCGTGGCTAAAAAACAAGGCGTTTCGTTGAATAAATTGCGGGGGACGATCCAAAATGATATTCTCAAAGAATACGTGGCGCGTGGAACGTACATCTTCCCGCCTGAGCCCTCCATGCGGTTGATCACGGACGTGTTTCGCTTCTGCAAAGATGAAATCCCCGCCTGGAACACGATCAGCATCTCTGGCTATCACATTCGTGAAGCAGGTTCCACAGCGGCGCAGGAGGTGGCCTTCACCCTGGCGAATGCGATCGCCTACATCCAGGCGGCGATCGACACCGGCCTGGCCGTGGATGACTTTGCCGATCAAATCTCGTTTTTCTTCAACGCACACAACGATTTCTTAGAGGAGATCGCAAAATTTAGGGCCGCCAGGCGCTTATATGCCCGCATCATGAAGACGCGCTTTGGGGCCCAACAGGACAAAAGCTGCCGGTTGCGCTTTCACACCCAAACGGCAGGTTCAACGCTGACTGCCCAGCAGCCTGAGAATAACATCGTAAGGGTCACGCTGCAAGCCCTGGCTGCGGTTTTGGGGGGCACTCAATCGCTGCACACCAACAGCATGGACGAGGCCTTGTGGCTGCCAACAGAGAAATCGGTCAGGGTTGCCCTGCGCACCCAGCAGATCATCGCCCATGAGTCCGGGGTGGCGGACAGCGTGGACCCATTGGCTGGATCGTACCTGATTGAGTCTTTGACCGACCAGATTGAAGCCATTGCCCGTGAGTATATTGAGAAAATTGATGCCCTGGGCGGGGCGCTTCAGGCGATCAACACCGGTTTTATGCAAAATGAGATTTTAGACGCCGCCTACCAGGCACAGCGCGCCATCGAAAAAAGCGAGCAGATTGTGGTGGGCGTGAATAAGTTCCAGGTGGAAGAAACGATTGAGCTGGAGTCACTGGCGGTTGATCCGCAGGTGGAAGAAAACCAGAAACGCGGGCTGGCAGAGCTGCGTGCCACACGGGATAATGCCAGGGTCAGCGAATTGCTTGGGCAGTTAGAAACAGCGGCCCGCGGTGATGACCCTCTGATGCCCCTGTTCATTGTAAGTGCTGAGAATGAGGTCACCCTGGGTGAGATGTGCGGGGTTTTGCGCTCGGTGTGGGGGCAATATCAACCGCCGAATTTTATTTGATGCAGAAAGGTAAATGATGTCGAAGATTAACAAGATCAACCATGTTGCCATCGTTGTTGAGCAGATCGAGGATGCGCTGACCTTCTGGCGTGATCAGTTGGGATTGATGCTGGATCACGTGGAGGAAGTACCCTCCCAGGCATCGAAGGTGGCTTTTATGCCTGTGGGTGAGGGGGAGGTAGAGCTGGTCCAGCCCACGGATATGGACTCAGGTTTGGGGAAATACCTGCAAAAGCGGGGCGAGGGCATGCACCACCTGTGCATTGAAGTGGAGGATATTGATGGTATGCTAGCGAATTTAAAGGCCAAAGGTGTGCTGCTGATTGATGAAGTAGCCCGGGATCTGCCGGGGCGGCGGATGGCGTTTATCCATCCGAAGGCTGCCAATGGCGTCCTGGTTGAGTTGTATGAATTAACCGATTAATGCCCTTCAGGCAGAATTTAGAAAGGTTTACATGAAAAACACGAGTATGAGATGGTCCAGTCCGCCGGAGATGATCCTCGAGGAGGGAAAATCGTATCAAGCGGTATTGCACACTGACAAAGGCGAGATTAAGCTCCAGCTATTCAACGAACGAACCCCAAAAACAGTCAATAATTTTGTGTTCTTATCAAAGGCAGGTTATTACGATGGTGTGATCTTCCACCGGGTGATCGATGGCTTTATGGCACAAACAGGTGATCCGACGGGCTCCGGGCGGGGCGGTCCGGGCTATCAATTCGGGGACGAGTTCCATCAGGACCTGAAACATGACAAACCGGGCGTGGTTTCGATGGCCAATGCCGGCCCGAACACGAACGGCTCGCAATTCTTCATCACCCATTTGCCGACACCCTGGCTGGATGGCAAGCACAGCGTATTTGGCGAGGTGGTCGAGGGCATGGACGTGCTGTTTTCAATCCCGGCGCGGGATCCGATTCGGCCAGAATACCCGGGTGTGAAGATCAATTCGGTTGAGATTATCGAAACTTAATCGATCTGCACTGATTTAATTGGTGATCAAATAGGCATCATTTGAGGATTAACGTCGTCTGTGGCGGGGCGAGATACTGGGCTCCATCATCGGTGACGAGGATATCCTCTTCAATGCCGACATAGCCATAACCTGGCACCATCAAGCCGGGTTCCAGGGTGTAGACCTGGCCCGCTTCGATGGGCATAAAAGGTGTTTTGCCATAGCGTGCCCAGGCTGGGCCTAGCAATGCCCCCCCATCATGCGCCAAACGGCCTAATTGGTGGCCGGTGGCGTATTTGTATTCCGGGAAACCGGCTTCGGTTACCACGGTACGGGCGGCCCGGTCGACCTCGATACCCGGCACACCGGGGTGAATGGCCTCAAAGGCTGCCTGGATGGCTCGAACGACAGTCTCAAAACCTCGCCGGACGGGTTCGGGCGGCTTGGTTTGGCCGGGTTCCAGGAAGTACACCATGCGCTGGATATCGGCACAGTAGCCGGCTTGTTTGACGCCAAAGTCAAAGTGGAGCAAGTGCCCGGGTTCAATCACCAGATCAGTTGGGGCGTTATGCCCGACCGGGGAATTGGGCCCGGTGTTGACTGCGGGATTGTTTTGTTTCGGCCACGCATACCCCAACTTGCGTTTCTCGACTTCGGCCTGCATGCGTTGGGCAACCTCAATTTCGCTCTGGCCGGGGGTGAGTTCGACAAAGGCCAGGTCGAAGATTGCCATTGTGCTGGCGATGGCGGCTTTGATGCGCTCGACCTCGGTTTTGCTCTTCCTGCCGCGCAGCGCGCTGATGACCTCCTGGGCTGATACCAGTCGATCCGCATAGGGGGTGTTTTCGAGGATACGCTGCAGGTTCAAGAACAGGCCATGGGTGAGCCCATCGGCCAGTACATCATCCTCAGAATAGTTGACTGCAATCTTGCTGGGGTTAATGCGCTGAAGTTCTGCCAGCAAGATTGGCTGGATATCTTCATCGTAGGGGATTACCCGCTCAAAGGCGCCGATCTTTTTGGCAGTCTCGACTTCAAAGCGACCCAGGATGGCGATTTTCTCGCCTTTGGGGGTGAAGAGCAGTGCGCTCTGCCAGGTGAGGCCTGCCTCCCCGTAGATCAGCGGTAAAACGGGGTCACCGGCGGCGCTGGTCTCACGCACGAACACCAGCCATAGGTCGAGGCCTTGTTCTGCCAAAATAGTGGGTATCTGGTTGGATTTTTCAATCACGATGGGGTTCATAGGTATCCTTCTTTGGGTGGTTGTTTGCAGATGAACACAATTAATTGGGGTCGGTTCAGGTCGCCTGTGCTTGGTAGAGAATATGGATGATCAGGTGTGCAGCATTGATCAGCATATCAAGCGAGAACAGCGGGTTGGTTTTCGGGGATTCACTTGCTTGTTTCCCCAGGGCGGGCAGATGGATGAATCCAGCCGGGATGTTCAAGTTTTGCTTGGCGATAGCATGCATCAGGGTGTAAAAGACCTGGTTACAGAGGTAGGCACCGGCCGAGAGCGAAATCTCCACAGGGGCGCCGGCATGGTTAAGGGCGGTGGACAGCGCTTCGAGGGGCAAGGTGCTGAAATAGGCGGCTGGACCGTGCGGATCGATGGGCTGGTTGGTGATGGTCACGCCGGTGTTATCCGGGATTCTGTAATCCATGAGGTTGATGGCCACGCGTTCCAATGAGATTTTGGTCCGGTTTGCTGCCAATCCAAAGGCAAGAACGGCTTCTGGCTGGTGGTCGTTGAGCAGCGCCAGCAATCTATCAGGCGCCAGAGTGTGCTGAACAGGCAAGACGGCTTTAATGAGGGCCAAATTACCCAATTGATTGGGGAGATTTTGGACAAGCTCTTGGCTGGGATTAAGGAGGTGGCCGTTGAAAGGTTCAAATCCAGTGATGAGGAGTTTTTTCATCCTTACTCCTGGTGGGGGTAGTTGATTTGAAATTTGTGTTCTTTGAGCAGGGTTGCTGACCCTTTTCCGGATTGGATTTCTGCGATGAGTGTGCCGAGGAGGGTTCTAAGGAGATCTGTATCGATCTGACAGACGGGATTGGGAAATTGTTCCATCCATTGGAGCGACCGCTGAAAAAATTTTAAAGCTGCGCCACTGCGGTCCTGCGTCAGACGGTAATAGCCGCCGCTGAGGTGCAGTAGGGAACGATAAAATTCCCGGGTGTTATCAGTCGTCTCACGCCAGGCATCTTCAAAATATTCATGGGCAGCGTAATAATCACCATGGTTGAAGGATTGCAGGCCTTGTTTGATGTTAAACGGCAGATCACTCATTGTGGTTCCCGGTTCAATTGATTATTGATTATAGCACTCTAAAGCTCCGCGCTAAGACGTCTGTTTCCGGTTACTGGCAGTGGGATTTAGTCAGTTTTATTTTGTCTCATGCATTGCCTGTGCTATAATTTTCTAATGATTGACAACGTTTAATTCTTACCAATAGGAGAGCGCGATATGCTAATCACCAATGGAAAACTGATTACTTGGGGAACTGAAAATAAGGTCCTTCCTGAGGGATGGGGCCTTTTGATTCGGGACGGTGTGATCGAAAAGGTTGCACCCCAAACGGATCTTTTGCGGGATTTCCCGGATGAGGAACAACTGGACGCGGAAGGCCAATATGTGATGCCGGGTAATATTTGTGCCCATACTCACTTCTATGGCGCGTTTTCACGCGGCCTGGGCATCCCGGGTGATCCTGCCACCAACTTTACTGAGATTTTAGACAAACTGTGGTGGAACCTCGATAAAGCGCTGGATGAAAATGGCGTGCGTTATTCGGCGCTGGTCTGCCTGGTTGATGCAATCAAGCATGGCACCACGACATTGATTGATCACCATGCCTCGCCCAATGCAATTGACGGCTCACTGGACATCGTCGCAGAGACGGTTAACCAGGCCGGATTGCGCGCATCACTGTGTTACGAGGTCACCGACCGGGATGGCGCTGTTAAAGCCGAACAGGGGCTGCAAGAAAATGTGCGCTTTATTGAGCGCATCCAAAGGCGGGCTCCCCAAGACGCCAACTTACGGGCGCACTTTGGCCTGCACGCCAGCCTGACCCTGACGGATGAGACCCTGGAACGGGCGGCGGAGCTGTGCGCACCGGGAATCGGCTTCCACATCCACGCGGCCGAGGGCATGGCGGACCAGGTCTACAGCCTGGAGACCTCCGGCAAGCGGGTTGTGCACCGCCTGGACCAATTTGGGATTTTGCGGCCTGAATCGATCCTTGCGCATGGTATTCACCTGGATGAGGGAGAAATTGCTCGCCTGGCAGAAACCCAAACCTGGGTCACTCACCAACCCCGTTCGAACATGAACAACGCGGTCGGCGTAGCGCCTGTAGAAGATATGCTGGCAGCAGGCATGCGGGTGGGTATGGGAAATGATGGTTTTTCTAATACGATGTGGCAGGAGTGGAAGGAAGCGTACTTGCTGCATAAAATCTATCATCGAGACCCGCAGCGGATGGGCGGCTACACAGTGACCCGATTGGCGGTGGACAACAATGCTGCATTGGTCACCGAGCTGTTTGACGGCTTGCCAGTAGGCCAGATTGCTGAGGGGGCGGCAGCGGATTTAATTTTTGTTGATTACCATCCCTTCACGCAGCTTACGGGTGGGAATTTACCCTGGCATATCCTGTTTGGTTTCCAGGAGAGCATGGTCACCGCGACTATTGTGGCTGGAAAACCCTTAATGTACCGCCGGGAATTATTGACCCTGGATGAGGCCACCATAGCTGCTGAGGCGATGGCCATCTCGACGCAAATCTGGGAACGCTTCGAAACGATCGCGACCCGATAAAAAATATAATTTAACCTAACTAACAAGATAAGGACCTCAAAATGGCTGAAGAAACAAAGCAACTGTATACACTGGGGATTGTGGGGGGCACCGGTAAAGAAGGGAAAGGGTTGGCTTACCGCTGGTTGAAAGCTGGGCATAAAGTAATCATTGGATCCCGGCAGCATGAAAAAGCGCAAACTGCAGTAGACGAGCTGGCAAAATTCATGGGTTATATGCCTGAGGGATTGAGCGGTATGGATAACCGTTCTGCGGTCGAAGCCTGTGATATTGCTGTGATCACCGTGCCCTATGCAGGACACAAGCCCACCCTTGAGGATTTGAAGGGTGTCTTACAGGGAAAAATTGTGATCGATGTGGTCGTCCCGATTGTGCCGCCAAAGGTCACCAAAGTGCAAATGCCGGAAGCCGGTTCTGCTGCCCAAGAAGCGCAGGCGATTTTGGGCGATGAATGCTTTGTTGTAGATGCGTTTCAAAACATCTCCCATGAACGCCTGATGGGCGAAGGTGATACGGATTGTGATGTGCTGGTATGCGGAAAAGGCAAAGCAGCCCGGGATGTGGTGATTGGTTTGGTGGCCGATACCGGTCTGAAGGGATGGGATGCTGGGCCGATTGAAAATGCAGTGGTGGTGGAAGGGCTAACCTCGGTATTGATCGGCCTGAACAAGCAGCACAAGGTGCATGCTTCTGGCATTCGCATCACGGGTATTCCTGACCAAGCCTGAGATGAACCTGACACTTTATCCATTAGCAGGGCTTCCCCTGGTTTCGCCAGGGGATGATCTTGCTGAGCTGATTACCAGGACGCTCACTCAACATGGGCTGACCCTGCAAGATGGGGATGTACTGGTGATCGCCCAGAAAGTGGTTTCCAAAGCAGAAGGCCGCCTGGTCAACCTGACCACAATTGAGCCTTCTGAGGATGCGCTGGAATACGCTCGCATCACTTCTAAGGACCCGCGCTTGGTAGAGCTGATCCTCTCTGAGAGCCGAGAGGTGGTGCGCGCTCGCAAAAACCTGTTGATCGTGGAACATCGCCTGGGCTTCATCAGTGCCAATGCGGGGATAGACCATTCGAATGTCTCCGGTCCTTGGGGCGAAGCTGAGGATTGGGTTTTGCTGCTGCCTGAAAACCCGGATGAATCTGCCAGGGGGATCAGGGAAAAACTTGAACAACGTTATGGCTGCCAGGTTGGTGTTTTGATTATAGATTCGCATGGCCGCGCCTGGCGGCTGGGTACCATTGGGATGACGATTGGCTTATCTGGCCTTCCCGGCCTGGTGGATTTGCGCGGCGAACCAGATTTATTTGATTACCGCCTGCGGGTGACCCAGGTGGCAGCCAGTGATGAATTGGCAGCAGGTGCCTCATTGGTGATGGGGCAGGCTCACGAGGGCCTTCCTGTGGTATTGGCCAGGGGTTTCCCCTACCCATTACGGGAGGCGACCCTGTCTGAGTTAATCCGAGAGAAAGATCACGACCTGTTTCGATGAGAAAATTATGTATGCGATCATCAGCGAGATAGATTCTAAGGCAGACGTTATCGTCAAAGACCTGAGGGGCAGGCTGCGCGAAGCTTGCGGTTTGATGGCGATTTACGAGTTGCCTACCCCACATTTAACCTGGATGGTGGCCGAGGCGTTTGATGTTCCGCTGGTTGAAGCCCTGATAGCGGATATTACTGCAATTACAGATGAGTTCACCACCTATGTATTTGGGTTCGGAATTTTTTCGGGAGAGCGGCCGGTGTTTTACCTGCCGTTGGTTAAGTCCCAGGCAATGTTTGCGTTGCATAGCCAAATTTGGCGACAAACGCTTTCCTATAGCCATCGCCCCAATCAGTATTATTCACCCTCCCACTGGTTGCCGCATATCACTCTGGCAATCAACGATATCACCCAGGAAAGTTTGGCGTGTGCGTTGGAATCGGTGGCCTTTGAACCAGTGGAAATGCGCATCACTGTGGATAATTTGATCGTGGTAGCGCAGGAAGATGATCCCTCGAGCATGGCACTAAAGAAGTATCGTTTTAAAGGTTGAAGGAGAAGACTTTGAAAGTTGTTGCTTTAGCCGGGGGTGTGGGCGGCGCAAAACTTGTGGACGGATTGACTGCGCTGTTACCGCCAAAAGATTTTTGCGTTATTGTCAATACTGGCGACGATTTTGACCATTGGGGGCTGAGAATATGCCCAGATTTGGATACGGTATGTTATACCCTGGCCGGCTTGGCCAACCCCAAAACGGGATGGGGTCTAAGGGATGAGACCTGGACGACATTTGAGGCTGTTAAATCGCTGGGTGGACCGGATTGGTTTCGTTTGGGTGATAAAGATTTGGCAACCCACCTGGTGCGCACTCAACTGTTAGGCGAAGGACGCGCTTTATCGGCCATTACGCGTGAATTATGCCAGGGCTGGGGTGTGGTGCATTCTGTTTTCCCGATGAGTGATGACCCCGTGCGGACGATTGTCCATACCGCAGACCAGGGCGCCTTAGGATTTCAGCATTATTTTGTCAAACATGGTTTCCATCCCGTTGTTGAAGCTTTTGAGTTTCTTGGGGCAGACCAGGCCAAGCCTGTACCGGCGGCATTGGCTTGTATTAATGCTGCGGACCTGGTGATCCTTTCGCCATCCAACCCTTGGGTAAGCATTGATCCCATTCTTTCTGTGCCGGGATACCGGCAAGCCATGGCAAACAAAAAGGTGATTGCGGTTTCACCGATTGTTGGCGGGCATGCGTTAAAGGGGCCAGCTGCAAAAATGTTCACTGAGTTGGGCATCCAACCCTCTGCTTCTGCGGTAGCCGCTCATTATGGCGAATGGCTTACCGGCTTTGTTTTTGATCAGCAAGACCAAGAAGAATTGGAAAAAATTGAACGATGGCGTATAATTCCATTACTCACTAACATTATAATGAAAGATGCACAGGACCGCATTCGTTTCGCACAGGAAGTCCTAAAATTTGGCGAGTTGGTCCTCCGCAGGAGCCACTAACCCTATGAGCCTATGGGCAATCGTACCAGTCAAACCTTTACGTCGCGGAAAATCACGACTCTCAGAGATCCTCTCAGAAGATGAACGCTCCCGACTGAACCACTTTCTTTTTACCCACACCCTTGACGTTTTATTGCAGGTTGAATCGATATCCGAAATTCTCGTCGTCAGCCGAGATTCGAATGTGTTAACTGAGGCACGTGATAAATCCGTCCGGACGGTCACGGAAAATGGCACGCCGGAGCTGAATAATGCCTTGCGGCGGGCCTCTCTCTTCTCCCAGGCATTTTCAACCGAAGGCGTATTGATCGTTCCGGCCGATATACCGATGCTGACCCCTGCGGATGTTACTGACTTCATTGCGCAACGCACTGCGCCTCCAACGATGGTGATCAGCCCGGACAGGCGTCGATTGGGCACAAATATGCTGCTGATTGACCCGGCCGACCTGATCAGCTTTTCTTTTGGTATGGATTCATTTGAAAGGCACTGTGACCTGGCCAGGCAAAACGGCGCTGAAGTGGTGATTTACGAAAATCCACGCATTTCACTGGATTTGGATGTTCCGGAGGATTATGAAATCCTTCGATCTCGGAGTGTTTTACCCCTAATAATTTAATTGTGCAAACCACTAGAGGAAAAGGAAAAAAATAACATGACTATAGAAAGAGTAGCCCTTTATTTACAGGACGCACATGATCTGCGAGATGGTTTGGATTATGTGAAGTACGCCGAAGAACGTGGTTTTGAAGCCGTCTGGCAGGCTGAGAGCCGCCTGGTCCGCGATGCCATCGTGCCGATGGCCGCTTATGCCGCTGTGACGGATGAGATCCAGGTTGGGTCTGGCGTGATCAATAACTGGACACGCAATATTGGTTTGCTGGCAGCCACCTTTCTGACGTTGGATGACCTGGCACCCGATCGGATTATTTGTGGTATCGGTGCCTGGTGGGATCCGTTGGCCAAGAACGTGGGTATTGAGCGTAAAAGCCCGATGACCGCCATGGAAGAGACGGTTATCGTCTTACGCCGGTTGCTGAACATGGAACGGGTCAGCTTTGATGGCGATTATGTCCATGTTAATGGGATTGAGCTGGACGTGGTACACGGCCGGCGCGAACCCCGCAATGTACCGATTATGATCGGCGCAACCGGGCCAAAAATGCTTGAGCTGACCGGGCGGATTGCCGATGGCGCTGTGCTCAACTATTGTGTGCCCCCGGAGTATAACGAGCAGGCCATCGATGAGCTAAAGAAAGGATTAAAAGCCTCAGGTCGCACATTGGATGACCTGGACCGCCCGCAACTGGTGGTTTGTTCTGTGGATGAGGATGGCGAAAAAGCGATTGATACCAGCCGGGAGTTGTTGACACAATACCTGGCGCAGCAACCGCACATTGCCAAGGCCTCGGGTGTTTCAATGGATATTGTGCATAAGATTCAATCGATCCTGGGCTGGCCGGCCACCCATGAGCAAATCCAGCAGGCGAAGCACCTGGTACCGGATGACCTGATCCATCGCATCACAGCCAGCGGCACCCCGGACGAGGCCCGGGCCAAGGTGCAGGAATATATCAATAACGGCGCGACCTGCCCGATTCTCTACCCGGTCGGCGGCAATGTGAAGGTGCTCATCGATACCTTTGCCACGAAATGAGCTTAAAACAAAAACAACCGGGTTCTAAAACCTGCTTTGTGTGCGGGAGGGAGAACCCGGTTGGGTTAAAACTTGACTTTTACACCCTTTCTCCCGGGCGGGTGTGTTCAGATTTAAAGATACCTGCTAAATATGAGGGTTACCCCGGGATCGTCCATGGCGGCATCCTGGCCGCGATCCTGGACGAGTGTGGCGGGCGGGCGCAAATGACCGAGCCGGATCGGTTTATGGTCACCGCTCAATTGAACGTGCGTTATCGCCTGCCTGTCCCCTCGGAGACGGATTTGATGGCCGTGGGGGTAGCGGGTGAGCGGCGCGGACGGGTCTCTTATGCACATAGCGAAATTCAGACCCCAGAAGGTGAGATCCTGGCTGAAGCGGAACTGGTATTGATAGATATCCCTGAAGCAGAGTTTGCGGACCTTGATCTGGAGGGCATGGGTTGGCGCGTTTATTCTGATGAGGAGGCAGCATGATTGGTAAATATTTCAGGCCAAATTCGGTTGAGGAAGCCCTGGCTTTGTTGACAGAAGACGGAAAAGACCGCCGGCCAATGGGCGGCGGAACCAGCCTGAGCCGCAAACAAGCGGGGGGCTTTGATGTGGTCGATTTGCAGGAAACCGGGATGGCGGATATTAAGGAAAATTCCCAGGGCATCATGGTGGGCGCTATGGTGCGTTTGAGTACGCTCATGGCGCACGAGAAGGCGCACCTAGAAATTGGACGTGCCATCCGCATCGATGCCTCTGAAAATATACGGAATATAGCCACTTTGGGCGGATGGCTTGTGAGCGGAGAGGGGCGATCGGTTTTGACGACCGTCCTGCTGGCTTTAGATGCCAAGCTAACCTGGGCTCCGGGTGAAGTGCAGGTGGGGCTGGGTGATTGGCTGCCTTTGCGGGGCCAAAACCAGCCTGGCGTGCTGTTGACCGAGATTGGATGGAAAACCGGATCTCAATTAACCTTTGAGTATGTAGCTCGCTCTCCGAAGGATCAGCCGATCATTATCGTTGCCGTCGCCCGGTGGGGGTCAGGCCGAACACGGGTCGCTTTGGGCGGGTTTGGCCAGGCGCCCATCATTGCCATGGACGGCATAGGCAGCGATGGGGTGGACATCGCCAGCCGAGACGCTTATTTTGAAGCCGAAGATCAATGGGCATCTGCGGAATATCGGCGCGAGGTGGCTGCTAAGCTGGCCTTGCGCTGCATCATGCGCCTGGATGCAATCAGAGAAAACGAGGCCTGAGATGAAGATCACTCTAAATATCAATCAACAAGACTACCCCCTCAACATCCTGGCAGGTGAACGCTTGCTGGATACCCTGCGCAGACTCGGTTTTTTTAGTGTCAAGTATGGTGGATGTGAAAAGGGAGAATGCGGGGCTTGTGCGATACTTTTTGACGGGCAGCCGGTGAACAGCTGTACGATGTTGACGGCCCAGGCCGAGGGACATCTGATCCAGACGGTTGAGAGCTTGGGTGAACATCCTGAACAGGGCTGGAAGCGAACGGAAGGTTTGCATGTGATTCAGCAAGCCTTTGTGGATACAGGTGCCATACAATGCGGTTACTGCACACCTGCTATGGTGCTGGTTGCAAAAGCCTTGCTGGAAAAGACGCCCACACCCAGTGAAGATGAGGTCCGTGAAGCGCTTTCGGGTGTTTTGTGCCGATGTACAGGCTATGTCAAACCTGTCCAGGCCGTATTACGAGCGGCAGCCATCCTGCGTGGTGAGCATGTTCGTCCTGTTGATGAGCCGATTGATCTCGGTGATGTGTTTGAATTCGACCGCGAACCCAAGGAAGGCGGCGCACCGCTCACTTCAGGTTCGAGAACGATGACTGAGACAAAGGTCTTTCCGAAATTGAAAGTGGTCGATGCGCTTTCGCCAATGAAAACCGTTGGACATGGTGAGCCCAAAGTGGATGCGGTCAAGCTTGTGCAGGGCAAGCCGGCTTTTACAGCCGATTTTGAGCGGCGGGATATGCTAGTGGCCAAGGTGCTGCGAAGCCCGCACGCCCATGCCTTGATCAAAGACATTGACACCACAGAGGCAGAAGCATTGCCCGATGTGGCGGCCGTGTTGACCTGGAAGGACCTGCCCCGGGTTGTGTACTCATCCGCAGGGCAGTCACATCCTATCCCGGGTCCTTTGGACATGTTCTCATTGGATAAAAAAGTGCGTTTTGTGGGCGATCGGGTTGCATTTGTGGCTGCAGAGACGGCTGAAATTGCAGAAGCTGCCTTGCAACTGATCAAGGTGACCTATGAGGAGTTGCCCCCGCTTATTGACCCCAGGAATGCCATGGATGAAGGTGCACCCATCATCCATGACGAGGAAGAATATGTCAATTTTGCCGACTCAGACCCCTCCCGCAACCTGGCAGCAGAGCTGCGGGTGGATATTGGCAATGTGGAGCAAGGTTTTGCGGAAGCTGATCGCATCTTTGAAGCAGAGTATGTGGTGCCCAAAGTGCAGCAATCGCATATTGAACCGCATGTGGTTGTGACGTATTGGGATGCTGACGACCGCCTGGTGATCCGCACCAGCACGCAGGTGCCCTTCCATGTGCGTAGGCAGCTTGCCCCCGTATTGGATTTACCGATCAAGCGCATTCGGGTGATCAAACCCCGCATTGGCGGCGGGTTTGGCGGCAAACAGGAGGTCCTGATTGAGGACGTGGCCGCCCATTTGACCATTGCGACAGGCCGCCCTGTAATTTACGAGATGACCCGAGAGGAAGAGTTTATCGGGTCACGGACGCGGCATCCCATGCGCATCCGGATGAAGACCGGGGTGAAACAGGATGGCACGATCACGGCCAATGAAATGTACTGCCTGAGTGATACTGGCGCCTATGGCTGCCATGCGCTGACCGTGACCGGCAACACCGGCCATAAAGCGATGGCGCTATATGTGGGCGATGGACCCTATCGTCAGCAGCCCAATATCCGTTTTTATGCTGATGTGGTTTATACCAACACGGTGCCCTCCGGTGCTTACCGCGGCTACGGTGTACCGCAAGGATTTTGGCCGGTGGAACGCCATATGGAAACGATTTCACGTGAATTGGGCCTGGACCCGATTGCGTTTCGCTTGAAAAATGCCTTAAGGTCTGGAGAACTGCATCCCTTCAGCACGGCCTGGAGCGAAGGACGCGAGCCGAAACCGGAGACGATCTACACAATTGGCCTGGAGGAATGCGTAAACCAGGGTCGGATGGCGATCGATTGGGATCATAAATTTGGGAATGAGGCCTGGCACACGGTACCAGGCAGCGAGCACTTACGCAAGGGCATTGGCGTGGCCATGGTGATGCAGGGGACCGCCATCCCCTACCTGGATATGGGTGGGGCCAGCATAAAGATGAATGATGATGGTTCCTTTAACCTGCTGGTTGGCGCCACGGACCTGGGCACGGGTTCTGATACGGTCCTTGGCCAGATGGCTGCAGAGACACTGGGGGTGCCCTTGGAGGATATCCTGGTGTATTCATCGGATACCGACTTCACACCCTTTGACAAAGGCGCATATGCTTCCAGCACGACCTATATTTCAGGCACAGCGGTGGTCAAAGCTGCAGAAAAAGTCGCTGAACAGGTGCGTGAACGCGCCGCTTTGATGTTTGCTGAAAAAGACCTCCAGGTGGATCCACTCATTATTGAACTTGTAGATCGGAAAGCAATTGCCCCTTCGGGCGACACCTACAGTTTTGAAGAGATTGCTTTGCATGCCCTACACCAATCAGACCAGACTCAGATCATGGCCGTCGCTTCCCACATGTCTCCAGTGGCACCACCGCCATTTGCGGCGCAGTTCGCTGAAGTCACCGTAGACATCGAGACAGGCATGGTGACGGTGGACCAATTGGTGATGGCGGTAGATTCGGGCGTGATCATCAACCCGATTACGGCCTCCGGACAGATCGAGGGCGGGATGACCCAGGCTTTGGGATATGCCGTCAGCGAGGAGATGGTTTACGATGAGAAGGGCCAGCCAAGAGAACGTGATTTTGTGGACTATCACATCTTCCGAGCGGATGAAATGCCGGAACTGACCACTATCTTTGTTGAGACCTTTGAGCCCTCGCATCCATTTGGCGCAAAGGCCGTGGCAGAAATCCCCTTGGATGGGGTTGCCCCTGCTGTAGGAAACGCCATCCTGGATGCCTGTGGTGTTTCACTCCACTCGATTCCCGCGCTGCCTGAGAAAATATGGCGTTCCTTAACAACGTCAGAACGTGAGGTTTAAATTTGGCTGCCACGAAATTTCGAAAAACTTCGAATCTCAAGAGCGACAACCAGGTCTTCGTGATCGGGCATGTCAACCCAGACACGGATGCGATTGCCTCTGCAATGGGGTATGCCTGGCTGCTGAGAGAGCGGGACAGCATCAACGCTATTCCAGCCCGTTCCGGGCCGATCAATCATCAAACCGCCTGGGTACTGCGTAAGCTCGGTTTGGACACACCGATGCTGTTTAATGACGCATCGCCGCGCTTTGAATCCGTCATGCAGCGCCTGGATACCGTGTCGCCGGACAGCCCATTGAGTGAAGCCTGGGCGGTGCTCAGCCGAACAGGCGGGGTGGCCCCGGTTGTCAACCCGGACGGGACGCCCTTTGGGTTGATTACGGGCAAGTCTTTATTTAATTTCTTAACCCGCATGATGGGCCCTCATCCACGCTATCAAAATATCACCATGGCCGAGCTGCTGGAAATCCCCTGCCGGGAAGCAGCTGAAACCGAAGTGGCCCGCTACAGTGCTTCGGCACGCATCAGAGACGTGATCCGGCGGATATTGCGCGATGAAGTGGACGAGTTTTGGGTGCTGGACGAAAACCAGCGCTATTTAGGGATCTGCAGACAGCGAGATTTGCTGGACCCACCCCGGCTGAGGATTATTCTGGTGGATCACAACGAGCCGCAACAAGCATTAGGCTCCCTGGAAGAAGCGGAGCTGATCGAGATTTTGGACCATCATCGCCTGGGGAATCCCACCACCCATGAACCGATCCGTTTTACTGTTGATGTGGTGGGCAGCACCAGCACCCTTGTCTCTGAAAAGATTGAAGATGCCGGATTGAGCGCGCCGCCTGAATTGGCGGGTCTGATGCTGGCCGGGTTACTTTCAGATACCCTGATGCTGAACTCGCCCACGACAACCGAACGTGATCAGATAGCCAGTGAACGCCTTAGTCGTTGGGCTTTTGTGTGGGGCTCACCCCTGGCAGGTGAAAGCCTGGAGTCCTTTGGCCAGATGGTGCTCACTTCTGGATCGGGCCTGGCCAGCAGGGACCCAAAGGATGTGGTTTCTTCGGATATGAAAAAATACGAGACGGCCGAGCTGCGTTTTGCCATCGCCCAGGCTGAGGTCTCCGATTTGCATGAACTGAATGATTTTCTTGGGCCGCTAAGTGAGGCGCTTGAAGAGTTCAAAGAACGCAATAGCTTGGACTTTGCCATGCTGCTGGTAACGGACGTTGTCAGACGAAACAGCCGCTTGCTGACGGTGGATGCACCTTCAGTGCTGGATGAGCTGCCCTTTCGGCCGCTTTCGGATGGCACCCGCCTGGCAGAGGGCTTGGTCTCACGAAAAAAGCAACTTTTACCGGTTGTGTTGAGTTTGCTTGAGGAGTGAGCATGAAGATTGTTGAGGAATTGAATGAAGCTTTAGAACGGGGTGAATCGGTTGTTTTGTGCACCATTGTGAACACCAAAGGGTCTGTACCCCGGCATGCTGGCGCTAAAATGCTGGTCTACAGTGATGGCCGCTTTGAAGGCACCGTGGGCGGCGGCGAGGTTGAAAATCGGGTTCTAGCCGAAGCGATGGCCTCATTT
>JBLRWR010000007.1:0-25061 GCA_047921135.1 Candidatus Brevefilum sp. | reverse complement strand
GCCACAAATGTAACAGGCTGCCCAATAACGTCGCCATAAAAAAAGAGAAAATTAAAGCAGGAAAGGTCATATTCTTACTCCTGGAAACCACTTGAGTTTAATTCAATCACCATGCGCTTTTGATAATGCCTCCGCCCAGGCACAAATCACCTCGGTAAAGAACAGCCACCTGTCCAGGCGTGATCCCGTGCACAGGCTGATTAAATTTTAACCGAAATTCGTCATTCGATGCACTGACCAGGACCGCCAGAACCGGGTTAGCCCGGTAGCGGATCATCACATCGACGATTTCACCTTCAACAGGTGGTTCCTCTGCAATCCAGTTCGGTGCGGCGGCTTGCAGGTTGCTTTTGCCGGCCTGATCCAGAAAACCGACAATCAGGCGATTGGTATGCGGCTCTTTTGCCACTACGTAATACGGCTCTGGCGCCGATATCCGGATACCGCGCCGCTGCCCAATGGTGTAAAACGCAAGCCCGTGGTGTTCGCCCAGCACCCTGCAGTTAAGATCCACAATCTCTCCGGGTGCTTCCGTTTCAGGCGCAAAGCGGGACAAAAAATCCCGGTAATCAATATTACCCAGAAAACACAAGTCCTGGCTGTCATGCCGGTCTGCCACAGGGAGGTTGAGCGCTTTGGCTTGCTGGCGAACCTGCGCCTTGGTCGACTCGCCCAAAGGCAGCAGACTGCACTTGAGCTGTTGTTGCGAAAGCTGGGACAGCACGTAAGATTGGTCTTTCGTCCGGTCCAGGCCCCTTAGCAGCTGAACCTGGCCGTTTTCACCGGGGACAATGCGCGCATAATGCCCGGTCGCAAAATAATCTGCACCTTGTTCTAAGGCATAGGACTGCAGAATGCCCCACTTGAGCTGGGGGTTGCAAAACAGGCAGGGATTGGGTGTATTTCCAGCCACATATTGCTCGATAAATGCTTTGACCACCCGTTGATAAAAGCGTTCACGCACATCCAGGGCAACAAAAGGCACGCCGATCGATTCCGCAGCTGCCGCTGCTGTTGAAGCAGGATCGGGTCCATCTTGAATAGCTTCCAGCCATTTGGGGTCTTTCCAGGTCTCCATATGGATCCCGGTAACCTGATAGCCTGCATCCATCAGGCGAACAGCTGTGACGGTGCTATCCACACCGCCGCTCATGGCGACATAAACATGGTTATTCTTATTCATGGCCTCTATTCTACCTTATCACTGCCCAGGCCTGCTATAATTAGGCCAGCATGATAACCCAACCACAAGGGAAGGAATTTTCGTGATCCCTTATACAGACACCCACTGCCATTTGGATTTTGACCGGTTCGAAAAAGACCGCCCACAAGTTCTGCAGCGAGCCTGGAAAGCTGGTATCGTTTGGATCCTTAACCCGGGCATTGACCTGCACACCAACCAGGCGGCCATCGAGCTGGCGGGGGCACACCCCGGCAGGATCAGTGCTGCAGTCGGGATTCATCCCAATTTTGGCCAGCCCTGGCGCGCCGATATCCTCCCCACCCTGCGCGAACAGGCGAGAGAAAAGGGTGTGGTTGCCATTGGGGAAATAGGACTGGATTATTACCGTCAGCACACCCCATTTGCACAACAGCGGCAGATGTTCACCGCTCAGCTGAGCCTGGCGGAAGAACTGGCCTTACCGGTGATCCTCCACAACCGCGATGCGTCTGAAGACCTGGTTTCAATCCTCCGGGACTGGCATGCGGGATTGTGCCGATCAAACCACCCCCTGGCAGACCGGCCCGGGGTCTTTCACAGCTTCAGTTCTGACCGCCCAACAGCCCTGGCCGCAATGGAGATGAACTTCCTGATCGGCGTCAGTGGGCCAGTGACCTTCACCAACGCGGCAGAACAGAAAGCCATTATCCGTAATTTGCCATTAGAAAGCCTGCTACTGGAAACAGATGCTCCTTTTCTAACGCCGCACCCCCACCGCGGGAAAAGAAACGAACCGGCTTACATCCCGCTGATCGCAGAGGAAATCGCCCGGTTGCATAACACCTCTCCCAAACAGGTAGCAGAAATAACCTATGCGAATGCGTGTCGCTTGTTTAACCTACCGCCGATAGCAACATCAAAAGAGCCGCCCCAAGCGAGCGGCTCAAAGACAAATCAATAACCAAATTACTTCTTCCTAACGGTCAATATATTCCTTCAGGCTGTGCGTTACCGCGTAGGCCGCTGCCTCAGCACGGTTGCTCACCCCCAGCTTGGATAAAATACTGCTAACGTAATTCCGCACCGTCCCCTCACCCAGAAACAATGACTCGGCAATCTCACGGTTGGTTTTGCCTTCCGAGACCAGGGCTAAAACATATTTTTCCTGCTGGCTAAGGTTGGCAAAAGCTGCCGCTTCCTCTTCTTTTACAGCGCGGCGCACTTCCTGGAATACGCGCTGCGTGACCGCAGGATCGAGCAGCGCTTCACCGCGGCAGGCGGCTTCAATGGCGGTGATCAGCCCCTCGGCGCCAATCTGCTTGAGGACATACCCGCTGGCGCCAGCCCGAATCGCGGAGAATAACATCTCATCTTCAGCGTAAGACGTGAGAATAACCACTTTCACCTCCGGCCACCGGTCTGTGATCTCCTGGCAGGCATCAATGCCCGAAACCCCGGGCAACCGGATATCCATCAGCACCGCATCTGGATGGAATTTTTCAACCATCATGACCGCATCTTTCGCTGTTCCCGCCTCAGCCACCACCTCAAATTTATCACTGTGCTCCAACAGGGATTTCAACCCCAACCGGACCACTTCATGGTCATCTACCAGTAAGATCGCTTTCTTTTCCATCCTGTTGTCCCCTCCTTAGGGGGTATCTTGCCTTTTATAATCGACAAACCGATATCCCACGCCGCGTTCTGTGAGAATATAAACCGGGTTCGCCGGATCTTCTTCAATTTTCTTGCGCAGGTAGTTAATATACAAGCGCACATAATGCGGTTCATCCCGGTATTCATACCCCCAAACCTTGGTCAGGATCTGGTCATGTGTCAGCACCCAGCCGGCGTTCTGCACCAGGTGGTACAGCAGACGGTATTCCGTTGGGCGCAATTTGACCAATTCATCCTCTACCCACACTTCCCGCCGGCCAAAATCGATTTTCAGGCGCTCATCAACCTCGATAATGTCCTGATCATCTTCTTCAAATGTCGAACCCCGGCGAAGGACCGCCCGCACCCGGCTGACAAGTTCACGCGGGCTGAATGGTTTGGTCACATAATCATCAGCGCCTAATTCCAGCCCTTTGACCTTATCGTCTTCCTCGCCCTTGGCTGTCAGCATGATCACCGGCACCTGGCTGACCTCACGAATCGTTCGCAGCACCTCAAATCCATCGATATCAGGCATCATCACATCCAACAGGATCAAATCAGGCAGTGAATCCCTCAGCCGTTCGAGCGCATCACTGCCATTGAAAGCTTCGATAACTTCAAAGCCATCTTGCTCCAGGTTCAAACGAATGAAGCCCACCATCCGACGCTCATCGTCAACTACCAACACTCGATATTTGCGCAAAGATTTATCTGGCATGTGAACTCCTGTGCTTAATTTCTAAATTGCTAAACGCTCCACCAAGATGACGCTGATGTTGTCCGGTCCACCAGCTTCGTTCGCAGCTTGCACCAATGCTGAAGCTTTGGCCTCAAGATCCTCTCCGTCTTGGTTAAGTTTGTCGAGGATTGTTTGCGGATCTACAGTGCCCCATAAACCGTCAGAACAGATCAGCAGCCGATCACCGGGACTCAGGGCAAAGGCATCAATATCCGGCTCAAACGGGTCAGACTGACCCAACGCCCGATAGAGAACGTTGCGGTGAGGGTGATGCCCGGCTTCAGTTTCTGAAATCTCCCCTAAATCCACCAATCGCTTGACCAAAGAGTGATCACGGGTCTTCAAATTTAAGGTACCCTCTGGCCCAATCAGGTACAGGCGGCTGTCGCCCACATGGGCAGAAAAGACTTCATCACCCACAACCAAAGCCAGGGTTAACGTCGTTCCGCCGCCAGGTACACGCCGGAGAACAAGTGCTTGCGCTTCTTCGACCGCTTTTTTAAGGTGTTGTTCTAAATCTGCTGATGAAAATGATTTGCGCTCAAACAGGATATCCTGGTACACATGCCGCATCAAGTATTGACTGATCCCCTTTGCGGCCAAATTGCTGGCCAGCTCACCACTCTGGTGCCCACCCATCCCATCCGCAACGAGAAAAACACCAAAGGCAACAGGTGCTTCTAAACCACCCAAAAATGTTTGTAAAGTGAACAGCGTGTCCTCGTTATGGGCACGTTCCTTGCCTGTGGATTGACAGCTGGCAACCCTCAAGGGTGAATGGGCCACGCCGGCATCCTGATCCCCCCCTGAGGCAAACTTCAGCCGATCGCTATTCAAGCTGGTTTTTTGTTTGTTATCATTTTTCGATAAAAACCTGAATAATTTCCGCACCAATTAAGCTCCAAATTATCACTAACAAAGGATGTAACCGGCTTAATTCTACCGGATTTATCCGGCTGCGAAGCAAAATTTCGCCAAATGGCCTATCTCAGTCCAATCGTTGTTGTCGTATTGGATCGGATTAATCAACCTCTTCTTTGATCGGCGTAAGAAAATCAGCCGCTGACCAGCCATTGCGGTTCTGGTCATAAGGCGCTTCCAGATGCCACCAGGTATACCCATCCGTTTCAACCGGTCCATCAATGACCAGGAACACTTCCGAATCCATGGCAGAAAAATTGATTGGGCCGGTTAACCCGGGTTCACCCCGCATGCGCAGGCCTGCACCGCCTGTCCCCGTCACCTGAACGTAGATGCCCACACCAATCACGCCTTCAGGCAAAAAGAAAATCGAGGTCGGGGTAGGCGTGGGTGTCCGGGTTGGATCAGGCGGTTTGGGTGTCAACGTGGGCGCAGGGATCATGGTCATCTCAGGCAGCGCACTCGCCCCGGGCGCCGGACTCCTTCCAAAGAAAAGGATCACCACTGCAACCAAAACCAAGCCAATCAAGAGGATCACCGCTGTGACAAGGGTTATGGGATTGAAAATTGTTTTGAGTGTTGTTTTTTGAGGTTTCTCGGTGGTCATCTGTATTTACCCTGGCCGTCGTGTTGAATTCAACAGGTTAATTATAGCTTATCCTAAAAGTTAACCAAATTGTAAAACTGGCAAGAATATGGATAGCAACATGCCGCACCCCCACCTGGCGGCCTTTACCCAAAATTGTCGTGGTGACACCACTCTAGAGAACGACAATAAATCAACCGCCGCTGCAAAGTAACGAATATACCCTGCTGAACTTTACCATCCCAATCATAACTCCCATCATGGAGAATAGCCTAACAACGTGGATGTGTTATAATTTTATGAGAAAGAACTAACTGATATGGAAGAACAAATACTGCTATCAGGTCGCTATAAATTGCTTAACCCGCTTGGCTCAGGGGGAATGGCCGTCGTGTATAAGTCATGGGATGAAATGCTCGAACGAACGGTCTCGGTCAAGATCCTGCGGGAAGACTATTCTGCGGATAGTGAGTTCCTTGAACGCTTCAGGCAGGAAGCAAAAGCTGCGGCAAATCTTTCCCATCCGAACATTGTGACGGTATACGATTTTGGTTTTGATGATGAACAGGTCTTTATCGTTTTTGAGTTTGTCGATGGAACCGATTTAAAATCCCTGATTCGCAAACAGGGGCGCTTCAGTGTTGAAGATACCGTTGGACTCCTGGCTCAAGCCTGCGCGGGTGTGGGCTATGCCCACCGTGCCGGCCTGGTGCACTGCGATATCAAATCGCACAACATGCTGGTTTCCACAGACTTTCGCCTCAAGGTGACGGATTTTGGCATCGCCCGAGCGTTAGCCACCATCCACCCGGAGGAGCACAGTGACGTGGTGTGGGGCTCTCCCCATTACTTCTCCCCGGAGCAAGCCGGCGGAGGTGCCCCCTCCCCCGCTTCCGATGTGTATTCCCTGGGTGTAATCCTATACGAAATGCTGACCGGCCATCTGCCCTTTGAAGCTAGCGACGCCACGGAACTCGCCCGGATGCACCGCATTCAAACCCCTATCCCTCCCCGCAGGCTCAACCCGGCCATCCCACAAGCCCTGGAGGAGATTACGCTCAAAGTGCTCTCCAAAGAACCCGCTGCGCGCTATCGCACGGCCGACCAACTTGGCCGGGTCCTGCTGTCCTTTGGCAAGCTCAACCAGGACAAAACCGGTCCGATCATCCTGCCCAAAGTAAAAAACGCAACCTCTCAACCCAGCCTAACGGTAAAACCTGCCCCGCGCGCAAGCCAACCTACCATCCCGCCCCCCCTTCGCCAAGAGCCCGTCTGGCAAGAAGCCTACGAAACTGAAGAAGAAGAAGACAAACCCGTGGATTGGGTGACTTGGCTTTTAGGCTTGCTGGCCTTTGCAGCAGTATTTGGTTTAATTCCGTTTTGGTTATACATTTATTTTTCCATTAACCCATAAAACAAAATTAAAGGTAAAGTAAAGTTATGTCTTACATTATCGCGCCTTCCATTTTAGCGGCCGATCTCCGTTGCTTTGAGGACCAAGTTAACCAGGCCGTTAAAGCCGGTGCGGATTGGATTCATGTGGATGTGATGGACGGCAGTTTTGTGCCTAACATCACCTTTGGACCCAATATTGTTAAGACACTGCGAAAGATAACCACGTTACCCATTGATGTTCACCTGATGATTGAAAAACCCGAACGCCACCTGAGGGCCTTTGCTGAGGCAGGCGCGGACCTCATCACCATCCACTATGAAACCTGCCCCCATATTCAACGTTCACTGGAAAACATTCGAGAGTTAGGCGTTACCCCTGGGATCGTAATCAACCCGGGCACCCCGGTGGGCATGCTGCGGGAAGTGGTGCATGACGTTGAAAAAGTTCTCATCATGACGGTAAATCCTGGGTTTGGCGGACAATCCTTCATGCCGAGCATGCTCGACAAAATCCGGCGGACGAAATCCCTGCTGGAAGAAACCGGTTCACAGGCACACATTCAGGTAGATGGCGGAGTCGACAGTCAGACCATTACGGCTTGTTACCAGGCCGGCGCCACGAATTTTGTCGCCGGTTCGTCTGTATTCGGTCACAAGAATGGCATTGCAGCTGGGATCAAAGCGCTTCGTGAGGCCCTCGACGGCTAAGCGGCTTAAAGCAAAAATCGCGGCCTGAGGCCGCGACTTATGTTCTGGCTGCGTGTTAACCCTATTTAGAGGATTTGACCAGCGTGCGGATGCAGCGAGTGCACATTGTCTTACGAACCGAACGTCCGTTTTCGTAAACAGTGACTTTTTGCAAGTTTGGTTTAAATTGTCGTTTGGTCGCCCTCATCGAGTGGCTTCGATTATGACCAAAGGTGGTCTTTTTTCCGCATGATTCACAGATCGCCATGATGTCGTCCTTTCACAACTTTAAGATATAATTACCTGGTTTGGTTTTGCTTCAACCAAACAGCTGATTATTTTACCATACTCTATTAAAAGCAACAAGTATGTAAGGTGAAAAAATGTCTGAAACAGAAAACATACACAACGAATTAGGCAGCATCCAGATCCAAAGGGATGCGATCGCCTCAATAGCACGCCAATCGACCCTGCAATCCTATGGCGTTGTCGGCTTGGCGCCCAAAAACCTGGCAGAAAATCTACGGCAACTGTTCAAGAAAGATGCAAAATTTGGCGTTGATGTAGGGTTTGACCACGATGGCCTGGTGATCGACCTTTACATCGTGGTTGAATATGGTGTGCGGATAAAAACAATCACCTCCAGTATTGCCAGCAGTGTTAAATATAACGTTGAAAAAACAGTCGGCTTGCCTGTGCGGCGAATCAACGTACATGTGCGTGGATTGCGGATCAGCAACATGGATTAATGTGTTTCGTTTATGAAGCTACCATGAAATTATTGCGTCTTTAATCTTTTGGAGAATTATGAGTGCTGCGGAATTGTCAAAATTAAGTGCTGCTGAACGCCATAAATTGGTATCCATTCCAATTGATGGTCGTGGTCTGAAAACTCTGCTTGAAGCAGGGATGGTTTGGCTAAAAACCAATCAGCAAATTGTCAATAGTTTGAATGTTTTTCCCGTCCCTGATGGTGACACCGGGACCAACATGGTACTGACCATGCAAGCAGCTTTCGATGAAGTGGAAAACTCTGGCGTTGATAATGTTGGGCAGCTGGCTCATGCCGTAGCGCGCGGCGCATTAATGGGCGCACGGGGCAACTCCGGTGTGATTTTGTCGCAGATTTGGCGCGGTTTTGCCCGTGCTTTAGACGACCTCCCCACCATGACGGTGGAGAATCTGGCCCATGCCTTAAACGAGGCCAAAGACACTGCCTACAAAGGCGTTGTCCGTCCGGTTGAGGGAACCATCCTGACCGTGATAAAAGACATTGCCACTCAGGCTGAGGTTTCAGTTCAGCGAACGACCAGTTTTACTGAAGTATTATCTGATGTTGTCCAGGCCGCAGAGGCATCTGTAGAGCGGACCCCCGAGCTCTTGCCCATCCTGAAGCAAGCCGGTGTGGTTGATTCTGGCGGCAAAGGGCTTTTGTGCATCTTTGAGGGTATGTGGCGCTTCATCAATGGGGATCCCCTCGACAAACCTCTCACGGAAGTTCTGCCCCTCTCGGATATGACCCTCGACAATGCCATGGAAACGATCGAGCCCGGCCAGGACTACGAGGTCGTGATCGATTTTGCCCCAAAACCAACCTTTAGCCTCGAAGGCTATTACGATGAATTATTAAAAATCGGCTCATCCATCCAGGTCGGCGAAGGAGAAGGTATTTACAGGATGCATATTCACGTCCCGGAGGAGAACCGCTACCAGGCCATTGACCACACCATGACGCTCGGCACGATAAAGAAAGTCATGATTGAAAACCTGGTCGCGCAGATGGAGGATATCAACAATTCTAAAAATCCCAAATTAAAGTTGGCCAAGGTGCAACCTGGTGAAACTGCTGTAGTTGCGGTATCCCCAGGGCCTGGCATCAGCCGAATTTTTGCCAGTTTGGGTGTTGCTGCCGTAGTCCAGGGCGGACAGACGATGAATCCCAGTATTAAAGAGCTATTGGCCTCCTTTGAGAACCTGCCCACGGATAAAGTGGTGATCCTGCCGAATAACAAGAATATCATCCTGGCCGCAAGGGAAGCCGCGTCCATGACCGTCAAGAGTGTGGCGGTCATCCCAACGATCAGCGTACCCCAGGGGCTTTCTGCCATGTTCCGCTTGATCCCGGACGCTGAGTTTGAGGATAATGTTGAAGGGATGACCGAAGCCGTCGATGATGTTGAAACGGGTGAAATCACCATTGCCACTCGCACTGTTGAGGTCGACGGCGTCCAGGTGGAAAAAGGCGAAGTGATTGCCCTGCATAATGGTAAACTGGTCTCGTCATCCAAATCCGTCGACGAGGCGTGTGAGGCTCTGCTGGTGGCTGCGGATACCCAGGATTATGAACGGATCACCCTGTTTTATGGGGAGGACATGCAACAGCAACAAGTGAATGATCTGGCTGACAAAATCCGCTCCATCTACCCCGAACATGAAATTGAGGTCCACCACGGCGGCCAACCGCATTATCAATTAATCATCGCTATCGAATAATTCTTAACGTTTCAGGCATTATCAATTAAAACCCCTCCAAAGGGGTTTTTTTGATAGTTCTACAGTGGGAACCACATCTCCTAAGCGCAGGCCGTCATTCGCCCCGGAAATCTAAGACCGACTTCAAATAACCCTGATGATGCGTTATGATTAATGCGAGATTCACGATAAAATTAAACCATCATTCTAATAGAAGGCAATAAACAACAATGCATCGATCCATTGAAAAACTGTACAAAATATTTAAATTAGAAGCAGAACTTAACTACACCAACAAAGCTGTGGTTGGCGGGCTAGAAAAATTGATCGACTCCTGGCAGGGTGACGCTCGGGCTGAAGAATTGGCAGAAGAGGTCATTCAACAAGTTGTCGCCATCCTCAAAGGGTATGCAAATTTAAACCCTGCTGAACGCCCTCAAGCTTTGAGAAAAATCGGTTATATCCTGGACAACCCGGGCATCAAACATCTCACAGATGCAGAACCACAAACAGCACCGTCCGAACAGACGCCTGAACCTCAAAATAGTGATAAAACAAAGAGTCGCCCAACTGGTGCCCCCCAAAAAACCTCTCAGGGCAGAAGCCGCATATCCACGCAAAAAACGAGCAGCACCCCACCACCGGTTCCTGGCAATTCGCTCCCAGAAGCCCTCAGCGCACCGACCAGCGTAGTCCATGGGATCGGCCAAAAACAGGCCGCTCTGCTAAGCAAGCTGGGCCTATACACCATTGAAGATCTTATTTATTACTTCCCCCGCCGTTATGATGATTATTCACAATTAAAACTGATCAAAGACCTCACCTATGGCGAAGAGGTAACCATTATCGCCTGCGTGGACCGCATATCCTCCTTTACCCCACGCAATAAGAACCGCAAGATCATACAAGCCCTCGTTTCAGATGACACAGGCAGCATCCAGTTGATGTGGTTCAACCAAACCTATCACTTACGCCACCTGCGCAAGAACATGTTCCTTTCAATCTCCGGGAAAATCGAGCAATACATGGGCCGATTGGTTATGTACCACCCGGATTATGAAAAAATTGATCAGGAACAACTCAACACCAAGCGCATTGTCCCCGTCTATTCCCTCACGGCGCGACTGAACCAGCGCTGGCTCCGGCGGATCTTGTTTTCAGTTCTGACCAATTGGGCGCCAAAAATACCGGAGTTCATGACGGAATACATCCTTGAAGACGCCAGCTTAATGGATCTTTCGACGGCATTGAAAGAGATCCACTTCCCGGAAAACCACGACAACCTGAACCATGCTCGTTATCGCCTGGCATTTGACGAAATCTTCCTCCTGCAGCTGGGTGTGTTGAAGCAAAAGCATGAATGGGTAAACCAGGAAGGTCGCCGGTTCCCGGTAAGCGATGATTGGCTATCCGGCCAGCTCAGCCAGTTGCCCTATGCGCTTACGGGTGCGCAACACAAGGCACTTGAGGATCTGCGCGCCGACCTCGATTCCGGGCGGCCGATGAACCGCCTATTACAAGGGGATGTGGGGTCTGGCAAGACCGTTATTGCCGGATTAGGCGTTGGTATTGTCATTAATTCCGGCGCGCAGGCAGCCTACATGGCACCCACCAGTATTCTAGCAGAGCAGCATTATCACAACCTGAAAAAATTACTGGCCGATCCCACACAAGCCAACGCTATCCTTCAAGAAGACCAGATCCATCTGCTGATCGGCGATACGCCAGCCAAAGAAAGAGAAGAAATCCTGTTAGGGTTAGCCGATGGACGCATCAAATTGATCATCGGTACCCATGCCCTGATTGAAGACCCTGTCCAGTTCGACGATTTGCAATTCGTCGTTGTAGATGAACAGCATCGCTTTGGCGTTTCTCAACGGGCTGCGCTCAGAGAGAAAGGGCACAACCCGCACTTGCTCGTCATGACGGCCACGCCCATCCCCCGCTCATTAGCCCTAACAGTCTACGGTGATTTAGACCTCAGCATTTTGGATGAAATGCCCCCCGGCAGGCAGCCAGTAAAAACACATATCAACTACCCGGTGGAAAGAGAACGCATCTATAACTTGGTGCGCACCCAGGTGAAGCAAGGCCGCCAGGCATTCATCATCTATCCCCTGGTCGAACAGGGCGAAAACGAAGAGGTCCTGGCCGCTGTTGAAGAACAGGAGCGTTTGCAGGCAGAGGTTTTTCCCAATTTACGGGTTGGCTTGTTGCATGGCCGGCTGCGCCCCGATGAAAAAGAAAGCGTCATGCGCCAGTTTAGAGACCGCAAGTTTGATATTCTCGTCTCAACCACGGTCATCGAAGTTGGCGTGGATATCCCCAATGCGACCATAATGATCATTGAAGGCGCAAACCGCTTTGGCCTGGCCCAATTACATCAGCTGCGGGGACGCATTGGCCGCGGTGAGGAGCAGTCCTATTGCTTCCTGATCCCCCAAACCAGTGCGGCGGCAGACAATGAACGTTTATTAGCCATGCAAAGCACCCACGACGGCTTTGTCCTGGCAGAATACGACCTGCAACAACGCGGCCCAGGGGAATTCCTGGGTACCCGCCAGTCCGGTTACGCCGGCCTGCGGCTGGCAAGCCTGACGGATGTTCAGCTCATCGAAAAAGCCAGAAGGTACGCTCAGCAAGTATTTGAGAATGACCCGGCGCTTTCAGCCCCAGAGCATCAGCTGATGCGTGAAGCGCTGGAGCATTTTTGGCCCAATATACAAGGAGATATTAGCTAAAATGACCACTGTCTTATTCCCTGGAACGTTCGATCCTATTCACTATGGGCATATCAACATTGCCAAGCGAGCTGCAGAGCTGTTTGACGAGGTGTATGTCGCTGTCTATGCCAAAGAGCAAAGAAACATCCTCTTTTCCCCACAAGAACGCTTAGCACTCGTGCAAGAGGCTTTTAAAGGGCACAAAAAAATCCACGTGGTCGCCTACTCTGGATTAACCGTGTATTTTGCCAAACAGGTCGGCGCGCAGGCAATTGTACGCGGGCTGCGTGTGTTTTCAGATTTCGAGTATGAATTCCGAATGGCGCTTGCCAATCACCGCCTTGAACCAGCTATCGATGTAATTGCATTAATCACCAGCGAAGAACACACCTTCCTCTCATCAACCACCGTGCGAGAAATTGCTGCCCTGGGCGGCGATGTCTCCAGTATGGTCCCAGATCATGTCAACAAAGCGCTTAAAAGCCGCTTTACGTCTATGGGTGAAGATCAAGATATAGTACCGCTCAACTCATTACGGGATTGATATCGAAATATTTTATAAAATATGTTAATATTGGTATAACGCTTGCACCCATTCCAGGCGGACCGCCAATTCGGAGGAAGTTATGGATATCCTGCATCTTGTAGACCGTTTAGAAGAACTTTTTAATCAAAGCAGACCGATCTGGTTGACCCACAGTGTGATCGTCGACGAAGATCGCATGTTGGACTTAATCGATCAAATGCGGGTTGCTGTTCCAGAAGAGATAAAAAAAGCCCAGCAAATCATTACCCAGCGTGATCGCATCCTGGCCCAGGCCAAAGAAGAGGCTAACCGGACCATCGCGCTTGCCCGTGAAAAAGCCGAAAGGCAACTCGAGGACGACGAAATTATCCAGGCAGCCAGGATGCGTGCAGAAGAAGTGGTCAACCAAGCGCTTAAAGATGCTGATGCCTCTCAACGTGAGGCGGATAAGTACATCCTCGAGACGTTAACCAGCCTCGAATTGCACCTGGATCGGTTGGTCACCCAGGTTCGTAACGGGATCAAAACCCTACAAGATGAAATGTATGCCCTGGATAAAGACCAGGACGCATAGCACCACTCCAAAAATGAAACGAATGAATACCCACTGATAAACTTGTCTGTGTTTAATATTACAACATCCCCGCTTGGGGATGTTGTTTATTTGTCATTTTCGTTTTTGCGCTTTTGCCCCAGGCGCTGCCTCGTGTAAGGCCATGGGCAGCACCTCATCCATATGTTTGACTGTAATTAGCTCCATATCCTTCAACACAGCTTTAGGGACGTCCTCCAGGTCTTTTGAATTCCGCTCCGGGATGATCACTTTTTTCAAACCTGCCCGGTGGGAAGCCAGCACCTTCTCACGAATTCCGCCCACGGGCAAAACGCGGCCGCGCAGGGTGATCTCGCCCGTCATACCCACTAAGTGAAAGCTGGGTCTGCCGGTGAACGCTGAGATCATCGCGGTCGTCATGGTGATGCCCGCGCTTGGCCCATCCTTTGGGATTGCACCTTCAGGAACATGCAGGTGGACATCCACGTTTTCAAACAGCTCAACATTGATGTTTAACTTATCGGCCCTGGATTTAATATACGACAGAGCAGCCTGGGCCGATTCCTGCATCACATCACCAATCTGACCGGTAATTTGTAAATTACCTTTCCCATCCAGGATCAGAACCTCAACCGGCATTATCTCCCCACCATTTTCTGTCCAGGCCAAAGCCGTTGCCACACCAACTTCGTCTTCGCCTTCCGCTTCGGTTTCAAAGAATTGCTGAGGTCCTAAAAATTTTCGAATGGTTTCGGGTGAGACCTTTTTGGCATAACGCTTTCCCTCGGTTTTTAGCCGTGCAGTTTTGCGCAACACGCGGCCAATTTCGCGCTCAAAATTCCTCACGCCCGCTTCAAAAGTGTAATCCCGGATGATTTTCATCAAAGACGGATCAGAAAATTGGATCCCCTCCTCGTCAAGACCGGTTTCTTCCAGTTGCCTCGGGATCAGGAAGCGTTTGGCAATTTCAATTTTTTCCTCTTCAATGTATCCAGGAAATTCAATCACCTCAAGCCGGTCCAGTAATGCTGGCGGGATTGTGCCCAGCATGTTGGCGGTGGTGATGAAGATCACATCTGAAAGGTCATAATCAACCTCCAAATAATGATCTGAAAACGAATAATTTTGTTCGGGATCCAAGACTTCCAGCAGCGCAGAAGAGGGGTCACCGCGAAAGTCAGCACCTAGCTTATCAATCTCATCCAGCATAAACAAGGGGTTAACCGTCCCTGAACGGCGCATCGTCTGAATGATCCGGCCGGGCATGGCTCCAATGTACGTGCGGCGATGACCTCTGATCTCTGCCTCATCCCGCACACCGCCTAAGGATAACCGCACAAACTTCCGCCCCAGCGCGCTGGCAATCGACTTGCCTAACGAAGTCTTTCCTGTGCCGGGCGGACCCACAAAACAAAGTATCGGCTGATGCAGTCGCTTGGGGTTGAGACTGCGCACTGCAATATATTCGAGGATGCGGTCTTTAGCTTTGTTCAAGCCAAAATGGTCATTATCCAACACTTGCTTGGCATGCAAGACATCCAGGTTGTCTTCGGTAGCATCAGTCCAGGGCAGTTCTAAAATCCAATCCAGATAAGTGCGGATAATACCCACCTCAGGCGCCATCGTTGGCATCATTTGCAACCGCTGTAATTCCCGGGCGGCCTGGGTGGCAACGGCTTCAGGGAGGTTGAGCGATTCAATTTTTTCCGCCAAAGCTCGAATTTCCTGGCTCCAAAGATCATCTTCCCCCAGCTCCATCTGGATGGCCTTCATCTGCTCGCGCAAATAATATTCTCGATGAGAGCGGTCCACTTCTGTCTGCACCTGGGTTTGGATTTCATCTTCCAATTCCAGCACATCCAATTCCTCAGCCAAGATCTGGTTGACTTCTTTCAACCGATCTCCAGGATGGAGGAGGGTCAACAAATGCTTGCGCGTTTCAAAAGTCAGGGGAAGAGAGGTGGCAATCATGTCGGCCAACCAGCCCGGATCACTGATATTGATTGAAAAGAGATGCGCTTCTTCTGGCAGGTTGTCGTTCAAAGAAACGCAACGTTCAAATAAATTGCGAGAGGTCCGCATGAGCGCATTTAGTTGGCGGTTCATGCGATAATTGTCTGGCACCAGCCGCGCCGTGACCACATAATAAGGGTCCGTCTCTAACAGGGCCACAATTTCGACCCGGCGGCGCCCCTGCACCAGGGCTGACTTTTCGCCCTCTTGTAAGGTCAGAACCCGTCCAACTGCAATTTCCATCCCAATCGGTAAAATCTGTCCCAGTCCATCCCCGTTGGGATCAAGATCAGACCCATACAACGCAATGACGGTTTTATTCTGCTCCTGCGCTGCCTGAACCGCATCGGTTGATGCCTCGTCACCGAGGAATACCGGAGAAATCATATGCGGAAATACCACCACATCATCCAGAAAAATAGCCGGGCACGTGATCAACCCATTTTCGTCCTGTTCCCAGCTCGCAATGCGGTACAGCTCTTCTGTCCGCTGATGGATGTTCCCGATCAGGTCCTCGCGATCATTTGCGGTTGGATACCATTCTTCGTCGTTCATATTTTCTCCGATATTACAGCAAGCTAATAGATTTTATCCAAGGAAACCGCCATTAACCAATCAATTTCGCCTTGGACATTATCGATGAATAAATTGCTCTCGCAGCAGCCGCCACGAAGATGCTACCTGTTACCAGGACGACGGATTCTCCACCGGCCGCCTCCATGGCAGCCGCCAAAGCATCCTCGACAGGCACGATCGCCTCGGCTGCCCGCCCAAACCGGTGAGCAAGGGGTACAAGGGCCTCCGCCTCGATTGACCGGGGATGATCCGACTGGGTGGTGATCACCCGCCAAACCCGGGGAAGAAGCTCCTGGAACATACCCTCGATGTCCTTATCCTCCGAGGCACCAAACACAAGCACAACAGGTAATCCCGGGAAATAATCATCAATGGCCTGCCGTAATTTAAGGGCAGAATACCGGTTATGGGCTGAGTCAATCACTAAGGTTGGATGCTGAGAAAGAACTTCCATGCGCCCAGGCCATTGAACAACAGCAAACCCTCTCTGGTAAGCGCCCTGAGAAAGTTCCACACCAAATTTTTCGATCGTTTTTAGCGCTGCATAAGCAGTTGCCGCGTTTTCCACCTGGTGAAACCCCAACAAAGGAATTCTCAAACGCAGCGGGCTCCAGATATCACGCCCACCCGATTCGATGAACTCATCGACCAGGGGTTGTTCGTCTGGTGTCCACACCAACAAAGTCTGACCCTCCAGCGTGTGGGCGTCTGCAGCGTAGAGGTAGTCTCGTCCTACCTGGATGATGGGCGCACTCTTCTCTTGGGCAATTGCTTCCAGGCGAAGGCGCGCTTCCGATTTCTGCGGCGCGATCACCACCGGGATATTATTTTTGATGATCCCGCCCTTTTCACCAGCAATCTCCGAAAGCGTGTGCCCCAAAATGTTCGTGTGGTCGTAAGAGATCGAGGTGATCACCGAGATGATGGGCTCAACAATATTGGTAGCATCCAGGCGGCCACCTAACCCCACTTCAATGACCGCGTAATCCACCTTGGATTGCGAAAAGTAAACAAAGGCTAAGGCAGTGGTCAGCTCAAATGTGGTGATCTCAGGCACCTGCTCGGTTAAAGGTTTAAGCATCTCCACGATCTCAACTAAATCAGCTTTCGAGATTTCCTGCCCATTGATTTGAACACGCTCTGTAAACTCGATCATATGGGGAGAGCTGTACAACCCTACCTGGTAACCCTGCGCTGCCAGGACACTGGCAACCATCGCCGAGACTGAGCCTTTACCCTTGGTGCCCGCAATGTGTATGATTTTGTAATCCTTGTGCGGGTTACCCAGCAAGCGCATCAAATCACGCATGCGATCCAGGTTGAACTTTTCAGCCGAATATCGAAAATTTCGTTTTAAGCTGTAATCGATAAAACTATATAAAAAATCTAATGATTCTTCGTATTTTTCATCCACATTCATTATCTTTGTGCATCCCGTTTCAGTCTTCACAAGACCAACACATGACCATTAAACATCATTCTGAAAGATATTAATCACAAACAGGGTTACTTCCGTTGGAATAGATCAATTAGATCTCAGAAACATGCCTTCACGAAACGGAGAGTTTGCTGCGTGCGGATTTAATCATCTCTTCCATGTGGCGAATGTGTTCCTGATAAGGCAAATATTTTTCTAACATTTCAAACCCTACACGCCAATAGCTTGCTTTCCGCTCGGTAAAAGAAGGCTCAAGAAATGCAACCGTAGCTACAGTCTCTTTGTACGTGCGTCGCAATTCTGCCATGAGCTCATCCATTGTAGGGTATGTCGTCAGGGTCGCTCGAATCCTGAACAGACAATGGCCCGGATTCACATCACAGATGGCGGCGGCATCATAAGCCAGATCGTTGATCCAGGTTTGCAAATTGCGTTCATGAAGGATAAAGTGCACCAGTGTTTCCTTGACCGACCATTTCTCCGGGCCGGGAGAGTAAGAAGCCTCGGCATCCGTGACATCTGCGAGGACTTTGTCGAGAGTATCCAAAAGCTGGGTGCTGTCTTCCTGGATCTCCCTGGCCAAGGCTTCTGGAGAGCCCGGCAATGCTTGAGCAAGCTGAGGCGTCGTATCGACATTGAACGTCATCAGCTCGGGCCCACGATAGGCTTCGATGATCAACTGGTCACCAGGGGCATAGTCGCTAAGGATGCCAAACACAGTGCGAATATTGTCAATCTTATTGCCATTTACGCTAACGATCAGGTCGTCTGAACGCAGGCCTGCCTTATCGGCACCATAATTGGGGACCACATTGGAAACCACCACCCCATAATCAACAGGGAAACCAAATTTCTTCAACTCGGTTTCAGAATAATTATCTAAAGGATAGGGAAAAATCCCAATTAACGGTCTATTCATCACCCGCAAGTCTTTTCCTCCCTCAAGGGTTGACTTGAGGTTTTCCAGGCCTTTTACCCATCCCCGAGAAATTTCATCCTTGGCAGCTTCCCAGGCTGTAGTTTGGCCAAAACCTGAATGGCGTAACACAACATTACAGGTTTCTGTATCCACAGGAACGATCACCACGTCGACCTGAGACCACCCGGGCTCACCGTTACCAATCCAGGTAAACGAGATCGCTTTATCGGGAATCAGCTGGGTAAACGCACCGCTGGCAAAATACCCTTTGTTCCAGGCCAGGTAAATCCAGCCGCCTTCGGTTGGATTGGTGGAGCTGACATCGCACAACCATTCCCGGTAACCCACTGCTGATGTAAAAGCCCGGTAAATCAATTCCGCTGGGGCAGTTATTTGCTGTTCAAATATTTGATACGACTCGTCAGGCATCCGGTCCTCACTGAAAATTATTCAAATAGATGTGCATAAGTATACCTTGAGGGTTATTGCCGGACAATTGCTGAAGGTGATTTATGCTCGAAATTTTACAATTGATAGGCAAAACAAGGCTGTGCATGCTTATAAGTGATACAATTAATGCGTTTATTAGGCACGAACAGCTTACTTATCAAGTACTTTTTGATTGGGTAAGATAAACAACACAAAATTTGTCTTAACAAAAAGTATAAACCGGATTTTATTCTCGTCATTCAAAGCATAAGGAAGGCACGATGGCAGGACTTTCTCACGAATTAGGCATCGATTTAGGCACTCTGAACACACGCATTGCTGAGGGGAAGGATATCCTCCTCCAGGAACCTACCATTGTCGCCATTTTGCTCGACGAATTAAAGCTGGTTGAGATCGGTAAATCAGCCTTGGATATGATGGGCAGGGTGCCGGAAAATATTGAGGTCAACCGGCCCATGCGCCATGGAGTCATCGCTGAATATGAGATCACCGAAAACCTGCTGCGGGAGTTGGTCCGCCAGGTGACCGGGCGCATGCTGCTATTTCGTCCAAAACTGATGATCACGGTCCCCTATGGCGTCACCAGCGTCGAGCGGCGTGCCGTGTATGAGGCCGGTCTCGGCGCGGGCAGCCGGGAAGTGAACCTGATCCAGCAACCGCTCGCCGGCGCGCTGGGCGTTGAGCTGCCAATTGGCACGCCAACCGGCAATATGATCATCTCCCTGGGCGGTGGAACCTCCCAGGCAGCCGTACTGGCCATGCATGGCATCGTTTCAGCCGAAACCTCCCGCGTGGCTGGGTTGGAACTCGATCAAGCAATTATCAGCTATGTCCGCAGGAAATATGGCCTAATCATCGGCCAACCCACTGCGGAGCAGCTCAAAATCCGGATTGGGGCTGCCATTCCGCAAGATAATCAACAAACGATGCAAATCCAGGGGCAGGACCAGATCTCTGGGCTGCCCAAGCCGGCCACACTTACCACGGACGAGGTCGTTGAAGCTCTGCAAACACCGCTTGAAAATATCTCTGGTATGGTCCGCCGGGTGTTGGAAAAAACACCACCCGAATTGATCTCCGATATCATCGATCGTGGTGTGGCAATGTGCGGCGGGACCGCCCTATTACGCGGCATCGACCGCTACCTGACTGCCTCCTTAGGCATTCCGGCCTACCTGGTTGACAATCCCACCACCTGTGTTGCCGAAGGGGCAGCCAAAGCCTTCTCGATGATCGAAGTCCTCTCGCGAACCTTGCCTCCCAGGGTTTAAGCACTGCACAACGCTCATGTCTAGACAAAAAACTGCGCCAAGGGATCTTACTGAACAAAACTCACCGAACCTGGGTGGATTACAGGCAGTTTTCCCGGCCTACAACCTGATGGTCAAACGGTGGGGGTTTTTGATCTTGGGTGTAGGGCTGATAATTTCTTCAGTCGGGTTAACGGTTGTCCTGGCAAGCCAAACCTGGGACAGAATCAATAATCACGGGCGAGCGGTCATCCTGAGTGCGTTCCCCCTGCCGACAGCCCTTTACGTGTTGATGTTTCTCATTGGCGTGCTCTTGATCAGCCTGGCTATCATATTCTGGCACGAAGGCATAAGTCTATTTGAACAGGGATTGGTCCTGCGTTCAGCCAGAAAAAGCAAAATCTGGACATACGAAAACACAACCAGGTTTGACAGCCACCTCACCCAGGTTACCTTTGCCGGCTCAATGGTCAGTACCGATGTAAAGCTCATCCTGGAAGACCAAACGGGCCAGCGAATGGTGATCCGCAACCGTTACAAAAACTTGCCAATCCTGGTTGACACCCTGCGCAACACAATCGTGCCGCTGTTGATCAAAAATGCCCGCCAACGGCTACAAAGGGGTGAGGATTTGGTTTTTCATCAAGATTTACAGGCGAACCCGTCCGCAATTTTGATTCTTGGTGAAGAAATGCCCTATCAGAGCGTGGAAGTTGCGATCGAAAACCAGGTCCTCAAGCTCCACCAAGCAGGGGATATCAAACAAGTCTACTTTAAATCCAGAGTTCACGACATACGGAACCTGGATGTCCTGTTCAATTTGCTTGAAGACCCGCCAAAAGGTGCGGCTCAGCCTTCATCCAGGTAATACATCATCCGCTGTAATTGCAAGACCGGGTCAATGTGTTCAACTTGAATGTGTTCCGGCAACTTTAACGTTGCTGGCGTGTAATTGAGAATTGCACCCACGCCAGCTGTCACCAATTGATCAGCAGTGGTTTGTGCCGCCTCGCCTGGAAGCGTTAGAATTGCCATTTTGACCGATTGTTCTTGAATGTCCGCAACCATCGTCCCAACATGCCGCACAACCAGCGACCCTACCTGGGTGCCTACCACATCTGGATGATTGTCAAACAACAAACAGATATCAATACCCCGATTGGCGAACCCCTGGTAGCGGCTCAAGGCTCGACCCAGGTTGCCTGCGCCCACAATTGCCACCCGCCAGATCCTGTCCAGGTTGAGAATCTTCTGCAGTTGTTCAATTAGCACATAAATCGAATAACCCGTACCTTGCTTGCCAAATCCTCCAAAAAAAGACAGGTCTTTGCGGATTTGCGCAGCCGTCGTGCCCACCCGTTCAGCCAGCATGACGGAAGAAACCGTGTGCAAGCCTTCTTTAGCCATCTGGTTGAGGGTTTGCAAATACCAGGGCAAACGCCTGATCACAATATCAGGAACAAAATCTTCAGTCATGTGGCCTCATATACTTTTTGAAAATTATCATCAACTTCCATATGATATTATATGCTAAGATTGCTCACCATTAGGTCGCTTGAACCCTATGCTTTTCAGTACCTGTGAAAATATGAGGATTAATCGACAAACATGCGTTAAAATAAAGCTTGTAATGGTGTTTTCCTAACTATAGGAGGTTCAATGCGCGCGGGAAGAATAATTGCTTTTATTGCTGCTGGGGTTTTCATCATCTTTGCCTTTTTGTTCATCTTAGGCGGGTTCAGCCCCGATGGCTCGCCAGGTTGGATCTTGATTGGCTTGGTGGGCTTGGCGATCGGATTTGTGCTGATATACATCGGCACAAAGCTCAGTCCCCCGCAAAAAGCGGGCGATCAGGTGGTCAACCTGAATATTGACCTGCCCGGCCAGGTTGGGATGGATACCATCAAATGCCAATCCTGCGGCGGCCCCATCACTACCAAGGATGTCAAAATGATTGCCGGTGCACCGGTGGTTGAATGCCCGCATTGTTCAACGACTTACCAGTTAACCGAAGAGCCAAAGTGGTGACCTATGAAAAAATTTAAACTTTTTTTGCTCGCCTTATTTCTGATCGGCCTGTTGGCCTTTCCGAGATCAGCGGCCGCGCAAACCTATCGCTTTGAAGTCACTGTCTTTGAAGTAGAAGCCTACATTGAAGATGATGGCACCCTCTCGCTATGGTACCTGATTGAATTCAAGAATTCGCCCAATGCCGACGCAATCGACTTTGTCGATATTGGCATGCCCTCCTCCGCCTACAACCTCAACTCAATCCAGGCGGAAATTGATGGCAAGCCCATCAGCAATATCGAGAGCTCTCCCTACGTGCCCAATGGTTTTGCACTCGCCTTAGAAGGCGATTCAATCCCCCCCGGCGGAACTGGCACGGTCACAGTCTGGATCCCGGGCATTCGTAATGTCCTCTCGGTATATGACGGCGGCGATCGTGAGAATTATATCAATTTCCAACTCACCCCCACCTGGTTCGACTCAGACTTTGAGCGAGGTTCAAACGCGGCCTACCGCATGACCATCATCCTGCCCCCCGGCGTAGGCGATGACGAGGGCGTGTATTACACACCCGAGCGGTGGCCTGGGCCGTCCACACCAGATGACACCGGGCGGACTGCGGCTGAAGGCCGGGTGTATTATTCCTGGTTCACGGACAATGCCAACGCGCATACGCGCTACCTGTTTGGTGCGGCGTTTCCCAGTCAATATATCCCGGAAGATACCGTCCTAATCACCGAACCGCCCCAAACCACCGTCCCGGGGATTGTCAGCCCACCTTCAGGGTCCTCCCCCGGTGGATTTAGAATCAATTCCGATCAAATATGTTTATGCGGGTTTTTTGCGGTCTTTTTTGGCATGTTTGGCTGGGGGATATACCAGGGAACGGTCGGCGCCAATAAACGCAAGATGGCCTACCTGCCGCCGAAGATGAAAATTGAAGGAAACGGGATCAAACGGGGTCTCACGGCCGTAGAAGCGGCCATCCTGATGGAACAACCCATGGATAAAGTCCTGACGATGATCCTGTTTGGTGCGCTCAAAAAAGAAGCTGCCACAGTCATCCAGCATGACCCCCTTGAAATTGAAGTGGCGCAACCCCTTCCTGAAGGGCTGCACGCGTATGAGCTGGATTTCTTGACAGCGGCAGTTTTGAAAGGCGATCAAAGACGTACGGCAATGCAAACCTTGATGGTTGACCTGGTGAAAAGCGTTGGCAAGAAGATGAAGGGTTTCAGCCATAAGGAAACAGTTGCTTATTATGAAGATATCATGCGCAGGGCCTGGAAAATGGTGGAGGAATCCGATACCCCTGAGGTCAAGAGCGAGCGCTACAACCAGACCATGGAATGGACCATGCTCGACAGAGGCTACGAAGACCGTACACGACGCACCTTCACGACCGGACCCGTCTTCGTCCCGATCTGGTGGCCGCGGTATTCACCCAGCTATCGGCGCACCATTGGCGGCACAGTTTCCAACCCAATCCCTGCTCGAACCACATCAGCAGGCGGCGGAAGGGTCTCGTTGCCCAATATCCCCGGCTCCAATTTTGCCGCAGGTGTGATCAACGGCGTGACCGGCATCTCCGCAGGAGTGGTCGGCAACCTGACGTCCTTCACCAATGGCATCACCACCCGTACCAACCCCATCCCGGTCTCCACCTCCAGCGGCTCAGGCGGCTTTCGCGGCGGCGGGGGCGGTGGGAGTTCCTGTGCCTGCGCTTGCGCATGTGCAGGGTGTGCCTGTGCCTGTGCGGGCGGCGGTCGATAAATAACGCTTCTATGAAAACCCAATCAGCAGGTACTCGAAGGCAGGTGTGTCAGCATGAATGTGTTTGATCGCGTCAGCGATAAATTAGCACAGGTATTTAAGAAAGATCATCACCTGCCAACCGGCTTATTTCACTATAAACGGGAAGGTGAAGACGAAAAAATGCGCCTTCACCTCAGAATTGACCCCGATGGCAGCGGTCTGTTGATTGCCAATGCCAACCGGGTCGTTCAGCTCAACCCCTCGGCCACGCTGATGGCCTACCTGCACCTGGAAGGCCATACCCCCGAAGCTGCCGCACACCTGCTGCACCAGAAATTTAAAGTATCCACAGCGGGTGCCCGCCAGGATTATCTCGATTTCACCCTGCAATTAGAAGAATTGATCGGTGCCAATGGCATCTGCCCGGTATGCGATTTAGACCTGGAAACGACCGCACCCTTCAGCGCCACGCCCAGCGCACCCTACCGCATGGACCTGGCCCTCACGTACCGCTGCAACAATGATTGCCATCATTGCTACAATGCCCGGCCTCGCAATCACCCGGAGATGGATGTTCTTTCATGGCAGCAGATCATCGATAAGCTTTGGGACCTGGGCATCCCCCATGTAGTATTCACTGGTGGCGAGCCTACCCTCTACCCAGGGCTGCCTGAACTTGTGGCCTATGCGGAAGAAAAGGGCCTAATCACCGGACTCAACACCAACGGACGCAAACTGGCCGATCAGGCTTACCTGGATGCGCTGGTTGCGGCCGGTTTGGATCATGTTCAAATCACCATCGAATCCCATCACCCCACCATCCATGACAGCATGGTCGCCGGTCGCAATGCCTGGGCACAAACCGTAGCAGGGTTGAAACAAGTCCTGGCAACTCCTTTATATGTCATGACCAACACCACCCTGCTCACCCACAACGCACCCACCCTTACCGCAACGCTGAAATTTTTGGCTGAATTGGGCGTGCCGACCATCGGTCTGAACGCATTGATCTACGCCGGCAAAGGTGAGCAGGTCGACACCGGCCTGAAAGAAGCGGACCTGCCGCCCTTGCTGGAAAGCGCCCGTCAGATCACCCAATCTCACGGCCAGCGGCTGATCTGGTACACGCCCACCCAGTACTGTCATTTCAACCCCTTGCAGCTTGACCTGGGGATCAAAGGCTGTACAGCGGCCCTTTACAACATGTGCATTGAACCGGATGGTGCC
>JBLRWR010000006.1:0-25142 GCA_047921135.1 Candidatus Brevefilum sp. | reverse complement strand
GCACACGCGCTGCAGCCGCCTGACAGGCGTCCCTTTTCCTTTTCTAAGTCTGTTGCGGGGCGCAGGGCACTGACTGTGGTCTTGAACAGCAGGTCTTTGCCCGCCAGGGGGTGATTCAGGTTGAGGGTCACGGTCTCGTCGGTGATGGCCATGGCCACACCGGTAAACACATGCCCCTGGCCATCTTGCAGGCGCATGGGATGCCCCAATTTGATTTCAAAATCCTCCGGGAAGGTGCTCAGGGGGACTTCGATTTCCAGGTCTGGATCGTAGGCTCCGTAGCCATTTTCTGCTGTGACCAGCACTTCTTTTTTCTCGCCCAGGCTCATGCCTTCTACTTCTTTTTCCAAGCCGGGGATGATATTGCCATAGCCATGCAGAAATTCAATCGGGCCAGAGTCGATTTCTTTGCCATCGACCTCTAAACTGTAATCCATTTTGACGACTATGCCTTTTTCAACCAGTGCAACTTGATTTTCAGCCATTAAAATACTCCGTTCCAGCTTATTCCAGGCGATCAAGCCCGGGTTAATTTACGTTTTTACCGTAGTTGATTATACTGCAAGCCTTTCTGATGACCAATTTTTGTTACAGGTTCTGATAAAGAATTTACAAAAACCTTCTGGATTGGCAACAAAAACCCATCTTCAAACCTGGAGGTATTTGTTTTTGCAGAACCAAATCAAGGCGTTGTGTGTTAAGCAATGTGTGAGCACAGGATGTGGAACCCGAAGGGAATGGTCTCGATCTGATTATGGAGTGAGAGGTTTGGTAAAAAAGCCTTTAGCATGACCTGGTGTATAATTGGATCGGGTTCAATTGGGGAGCCGATGAGAAGGGAGAAGCGATGAGTATCAGTCCTCTGGCGGGAAAACCAGCCCCGCGTGAATTGCTGGTGGATATCCCGAAGTTAATTTCAGCCTATTACACCGAAAAGCCCGATGCCGAGGTTAAAGCCCAGCAAGTGTCCTTTGGTACCTCTGGGCACCGGGGGTCTTCCCTTGACCTGAGCTTTAATGAGGACCACATCCTGGCAATCAGCCAGGCAATCGTGGAATACCGGCACAAGCAGGGCACTACCGGGCCGATGTATATTGGCAAGGATACCCACGCGCTCTCTGAGCCTGCCTTGCGCACCGCGGTGGAGGTGTTTGCCGCCAATGGCGTGGAGATCATGCTCCAGGCGGGTATGGGTTACACGCCCACCCCGGTGATCTCGCGGTTGATTCTGACTTATAACCTGGCCCGCTCTAAAGGCCAGGCGGATGGGGTGGTGATCACTCCCTCTCATAACCCACCAGAGGATGGCGGCTTTAAATACAATCCCCCCAACGGCGGGCCAGCGGGTTCTACGACGACCAAGACCATTCAAGATCGGGCTAATGCGATTTTACGCGACGGCCTCACAGCCGTAAAGCGTATACCCTGGAGCCGGGCGGTCAAGGCTTCTACCACACACTGGGTAGATTTTGTTCAACCATATGTCGATGACCTGGTCAATGTGCTCAACATGGATGCGATCGCCGCGGCAGGCGTGCTTATCGGCGTGGACCCCCTGGGTGGGGCAGGGATTGCCTACTGGGACCCCATTGCCGATGCCTACGGCCTGGATCTCGAGGTGGTGAACCAGGACGTTGATCCCACCTTTCGCTTTATGACGGTAGATCATGACGGCAAGATCCGTATGGACTGCTCCTCACCCCATGCCATGGCGGGGTTGATCGAAATGAAGGATGCCTATGACATTGCCTTTGGCAATGACCCTGACTTTGACCGCCACGGCATTGTGACACCGGCGGGCGGGTTGATGAACCCCAATCATTACCTGGCAGTAGCCGTGTGGTACTTGTTCCAGTATCGACAGGGCTGGTCGGCAGACGTCAGCGTGGGCAAGACGGTGGTGACCAGCGCCATGCTGGACCGGGTGGCGAAATTCCTCAACCGGAGGTTGGTGGAGGTCCCGGTGGGGTTCAAGTGGTTTGTGCCGGGGTTGCTGCATGGCGACCTGGGCTTTGGGGGTGAGGAGAGCGCCGGGGCTTCTTTCCTGCGCAAAGATGGCACCACCTGGACGACGGATAAGGACGGGATCATCTTGAACCTGCTGGCAGCCGAAATGCTGGCACTAACCGGTGAGGACCCGGCTACAACCTATCAGCATTTACAGGAAAAATTTGGACAAACCTTTTATGGCCGCCTGGAAAGCAAGGCCACAGCGGCACAAAAAGCGGTCTTCAGTAAATTATCGCCCGAGATGATCACAGCCGACAAGCTGGCGGGTGAGAAAATCGAGGCCAAGCTGACCAGGGCCCCCGGTAATGACGCCGATATTGGCGGATTGAAGATTGTGACCGAAAACGGCTGGGTGGCTGTGCGCCCATCCGGGACGGAGGATATCTACAAGGTTTATGCGGAGAGCCTCAAGTCACGGGAACATCTCGACCGCATCCAGGATGAGGGCCGAGCCATTGTCCAGGATTTGTTTGACAGCCAGTTAGCATGACTTTTTATGTCGTGTGATTAAGAAAGTGGTTGACCGGTTTTTTGCAGCTTAATGCTGTTTGTTATTTTTTTATCCCAATATTTTAGGAGGTTTTTTTATGGCTGCTGTTAACAGTATGCAAATTCTTGTCAATGAATTCTTGCAAGCCCTGGGATCTTGGCTGATTGTGCCGATGCAAGCGATCACCTTTTTGGGCGACGAAGAATTCTACGTGTTGTTGCTGCCGATCCTGTACTGGAGCTTTGACCAGATGGTCGGCTTGCGGGTGGGGATGATGTTGCTGCTCAGTAATGGGTTCAACACCTTCTTTAAGTTCATCTTCCGGACGCCGCGGCCCTATTGGACCAGCGACGGCGTGACCAATTATGTCCACGAGACGTCCTTTGGCCTCCCCTCCGGGCATGCGCAAAACGCAGCAGCGGTTTGGGGGTGGCTGGCGGTGGAGGTCAGGAAACGCTGGTTCACGATCGTAATGCTGGTGCTGATCTTCCTGATTGGGGTGTCGCGGCTCACCTTAGGCGTCCACTTTTTGGGCGATGTTTTGCTGGGCTGGCTGATTGGCGGACTGCTGGTGTGGGCTTTTGCGTCCTGGTTCCAGAAATTTGGTCAATGGTTCCAGGCGCAATCCTTTGGCGCCAGGCTGGGCGTGGTGGTTGGCAGCACAGCGGCTTTGATGCTGATGATCCTGGTTGTGTATTGGCTTGTTGGCGCCTCCTGGGTGATGGACCCCGAGTGGGCAGCCCGGGCGGGTGAAACCGATCCATTCAGCCTGTCTGGCACCTTTACCCTGGGCGGCACCTGGCTGGGTATGCTGGGTGGTTTTGTGATCCTGGACGAGAGAAAAGGACGCTTTATGGCCGGCGAGGGCGGCTGGAGGCGGTTGGTACGCTTTTTAATCGGCCTGATTGGCGTGGCAATCCTCTATTTTGGATTGGGACAGGTCTTCCCCCGGGAGGCAAACTTTGCCAGTTATGCCCTGAGGTTCCTCCGTTATACCCTGGTTGGGTTGTGGATATCCTGGGTTGGTCCGCTGGTGTTTGAAAAGGTGGGAGTGCTCAAATTTAAAGCCAAATAACCCTGATTGATCGGGTTGCTAATTATTTTTCCGGGATTTCTGAGCACATTTGTGGATTAAATGTGCTGAGGAAATCCCGGATTGCGTGGGGGGGAGAAAATCACATCAAATCTTTACATTTTCCATAAATTCTGTTTATTACTTATTGCTAGAATTCAATTTGTAAGGTCAATCCAGACTTTACCGAAGATTATCTGGACAAAGGAGTAACTAATGATTAAAAAGTTTGTTGTATTGTCGGCTTTAGCGCTTGTGGTTGTTTTTGGTGTGTTTGCCACAGTCAACCCAACCCATGCGCAAGAAATTGAAGCAGAAGAAAGCCCCGTGGCACAGGTGATGGTCATGGAAGAAGCCGAGCTGGAATATGCCTATGAATACCAATATGGTGAAGGCAACCCGGAAGTTGACCCCATTCAGACACAAACCCGCACCCAATTACGCGAGCACATGGATGGCGAGTGTGTGGGCGATGGCGATCAGCTGCAAATTCGGCAGCAGCTGCATACCAACGAGAACAAAGGCGAGATGCGCCAGCAGCGTTTGAACATGGGCGATGGCACCTGCACCGGTGAATGCACACCCCTCAGGCAGGGCGGCCAGGGTAACTAATCCAAAGTAAATCTGTAGTAAAAAAGGCTGCTGGTTACCGGCAGCCTTTTGTTATTTAACAGGTGGTTGAATGCCGGTTAGCGGCGAACCGCATTGTTTGCGATCACGTCTTGATACCAGGAGAAACTGGCTTTGGGGGTGCGCTTGCGGTTTGGGTCTTCAAAGTCAACCCGGACCAGGCCAAAGCGCTGGCTGTAGCCATCGGTCCATTCGAAATTATCCATGAAGCTCCACACATAATAGCCGCGCAGGTCTACGCCTTGCGCCAGGGCCTGGTGGGCAGCCAGGAAGTGCGCCCGCAAGTAATTAATGCGCACCTGGTCATTAATCGCACCGTGCTCATCGACAGGGTCGGTCAGGCACATGCCGTTTTCGGCGATGAACATGGGTGGGTTACCGTAATCCTGCTTGAGGTGGTTGAGCAAGGCTATCAGTTGGGAGGGACACACGCCCCAGCCCTTTTCCGTGAAGCCCCAACCCGGGTCAGTGTATTGTTCTGTTTGCAGTTTTAGCAGCCCATAGGCTGCGTGGCTGACGATATTGCTGTAATAGAAATTGATCCCCAAAAAGTCGATTGGCTGGCTGATGGTGTCCAGATCGCTGGCTGGGATTTCAGGCCACATTTCATCCATCCAGGTGACCGCCTCCTGGGGATAGGCACCTTTGAACAGGGGGTCGAGGAAGATGCCGTTCATCAGCACTTCGAGCCGGCGGGCAGCCGCAATGTCATGGGGCTGGTCCGTTTTGGGGAGGAAGGTGGCCAGGTTGAGGACGATCCCAATTTGGCCATCGTAACCGAGCTGGCGGTACAGCTCAACTGCGCGGCCGTGGGCGAGGAGCTGGTGGTGGGTGGCTTTGAGCGCCTGGGGGTAGCTGGCGATGCCGGGCGCGAAGCTGCCGTTGCCATAGCCTACAAACGCCACCACGAAGGGCTCATTGTGGGTTCCCCAGTAGGCGACCCGGTCGCCCAGCTTCTCAAAGACGACCTGGGCATATTCCGTGAACCAATCTACGCTGTCGCGGTTGGGCCAGCCGCCGCGTTCCTGCAGGGCTTGGGGGTAATCCCAGTGGTTGAGGGTGGCCATGGGCTGGATGTTGGCAGCAAGCAGGCGGTCGACCAGTCGGTCGTAGAAATCCAGGCCACGCGGCTCGATTTGACCTGTCCCCTGCGGTAAAATGCGCGGCCAGCTGAGCGAGAAGCGGTAAGAGTTCACCCCCAGGTCTTGCAGCAAGGCCACATCACCCGGCATATGGTGGTAATGATCACAGGCGATGTCGGCGGTATCGCCGTTGAGGATGCGGTGTGGCTGATGATTGAAACGATCCCAAACGCTTTCGCCCTTGCCGTCTGCATCCCAGGCGCCCTCGATCTGAAAGGAGGCTGTGGCTGCCCCCCAGATGAAATCGTGTGGAAAATTGTAGGTTGTCATAAGCTTCCTTTGTTTTGGTAATGTCATTCCGGTAAAAGCAGTCTTATTATAAACGTTAATAACAGGTGCAAACCTATTGCGCTGTGTTAGCAATTGGATTTTAGGTGGGGGGTAACTATTTCCCTGGTATTTAATGTACCGGCTCAGGCCTTAAATTGCTGGTAAAACGTATCGATTTTGGGGCGGGTGGCCCCTTGTGCTGCCTGGGCTTCCACCAAAGCCAGGTTGTAACTGGCGGCGCGCTGGCGCAGGTCTGCTGCGTCCAGGGCGCGGCAGATCCCACCTGCCAGGTCCTGCGGGGAGGTGGGGTCCACCAGCAGACCGTTGACCATGTGTGCGACCCATTCCCGCAGCGATTCGATATCGCCCACCACCGGGAAACAGCCGCAGGCCATGGCTTCCAGCAGCGAGTTGGGTGTACCATCGTGGCTGCTGGGGGAGACATAGAGCTGTGATCGTTTGTAGAGAGCCCACAATTGCGGTTGGGGAAGTTTGGGAAGCAGGTGGACGTGCTCATGGAGGCCGTGTTGGTTGGACCACTTTTCTGCCTGTTCTACCCCTGCCAAACCCGGACAGATAAACTGCGCCTGGGGATGGGCTGCCAGGATTTCAGGGATGGCGGCAAAAAAGACTTCCTGGTGGACGGAACCTGGGCGCAGGCCGCGCGGGTTGACCACCCATGTACCAGTGTTGGGAACGCCGAAGGCGGCTGAGTCAAAGGTTGGGGTGGATGAAATGGCGGCTAAATCCAGGCCGCCCGAGCCGGGGACGACCAAAGTTGGTGCTGTGGCCGATAACCCCCACTCGCGGGCCAGGCGCACGTCCCGGCGGGTGTCGGCACTGAAGCCGTCGGCGCGGGCCAGGCAGCGTTTGGTGAAGGTGCGCATCAAGGGCGAACCGCTGGCATGCAGGGTCAGGTCGTTGCCCCAGGTAGCCGCCAGGAAGGGGATGCCACTCGGCGTGTAACTGCCCAGCATACCCTCAAAAGGGATGCGCAGCGCATGTACCAGGTCGGGTTTGAGCTCCTGGACGATCTTTTTATACGTCCATGCAAACCTGAGGAGGGTGAGCGGGCCGATCACATAGCGCAGGGATTGTAAAACTGGTGCAAATTGGCGCAAAAGCCCCCGACCGGGCTTGGCCGCGGCTGACCTTACAGCAGGTTGGCCGCTGGCATGCGCTCCCCGGCTGAGGCGGCTCAGGGCCACCGGCAGGAGATAAAAATAGCCCACGCCCTCGGGTGGGCTGCAGGGGAAGGTGGAGACCAGGCCGACCTCGTAACCCAGCGCCCGGACGTTGGCAATCCAGCTGAGGGCTGTGGGACTGCGCCCATCCGCGATGAGCAGGATCTGGCCTTTCATGACATGCTCCCTTTGAGCGCCCGGATAAATACCGCAACCATGTTCTCCAGGTTGACCTCTTCAGCCACAATGCGGTAACTCTCCGCGCCCATGTGGCGCAAGGTGGGGATATCCGCCAGCGCCTCGGCCAGAGTCGATTGCAGGGCTGGCAGGTTGTTGGGGGGGATGTGCCAGCCGTTGGCGGGGCGTACCAGGTCAGCCTGGGTGCCATCGGCTTCGGCTGCGATCACCGGAAGGCCGTAACTCATCGCCTGCTGGATGGCCAAACCGCCGGTGCCCGGCAGCACGAACAGATCTGCAGACCGAAATTGTTCTGCCAGGTCTTCGCCATACAGGGCGCCGGTAAACATCGCCCGGGGGTAGATATCCCTGGCCAGGGCTTGCAGCGCTTCCCGTTCAGGGCCGTCACCGACGATGACCAGCGTGGGCTGCAACGGCTGTGGCAGACAGGCGCAAGCTTGCAGAAGGTTGTCAACTTGCTTGCGGGCTTGCAAGCGGCCTACGAACAAGACCCGGGCATGTTGGTCGCTAGCGGGGACCGGTCGATCAGGCAGGGGGTGAGATGGGGCAGGTGAAACGGCGTTAGCGGCCACAAAAATGCAGTCTTGCGGGAAGCCAAGCCGGGCATATTCATCAGCGCCAGTCTGACTGTAGGTGATCAGGAGGTCAAACTGGCGGATGAAGCGGGTGCGCCGTGTGCGGCGCAATCCGGCCAGCGGTCCGAAAATTGGCGGTGCGCCCAGGCCCCAACCGATGACCGGGCGCTCCCGGCGGCGCATCCAGCGCAGGGCAGCCCGGGTGCGCAAATAACGCGGGTTGGCCTCAACGATCAAGACCTCCGGGTTGAAGGCCTTCAGCCAGCGCAGCAAGCCGAGTTGAATGCAGAGATACAGCCTGCCTTTAAACAGGTGCAGGTTCGTTCCCCGGGTGAGGTGTGCCCCCTCGAGGGACTCGACGGTTTTGATCATTTCTTCGGGTTTGGGTTGGCCAGCAAACACGCCCAGGCCAGAGGGGCAAGCCGCCCCCAGGGCGTTGAAAAAGGGCGCCCGGTACTCGGGGAGCACCCGCTGAACCAATCCGACTCGACCTGTAAATGAGCTCATCTCACTCCCAAGGCGCCTAAATAGCCCGCCACCATGGTTTCAAGGCTGAAGGCATCTTCTGCACGGGCGCGGGCCCGGGCGCGATAGGCCGGGTTATCCTGCAGGATGCGGGTACAAGCTGCTGCCAGGGGCGGGATCAGGGGGTCCTCAAGCTGCCAGTGGTCCGCCCCGTAGGGGACCACCTCGCCCGCGCCATCCCTGACCAGCTCAGCCAATGCGCCTGTGTCGTAAGCCAGGACGGGGGTGCCGCAGGCCAGTGCTTCAATCACGCTGTTGGGGCAGGCGGCATTGAGGTCGGCGCTGAACAGCAGGTGGGCCGCGCGGTCAATGGCGGGGATCTCTGTTCGGGGCACAACACCGCGCCAGGTGATCCATAGCTCAGGCGCAAGGGCGTGGGATTGTGCTTTGAGATCCTCGCCCACATCGCCAACGACCATTAATTCAAGGGCTCGGTCACAGCTTACCCTGACATGGTCAGCCAGCCTGACGGCTGTCTCCAAACCGCGGGCATAGGCGCCTGCCAGGTGTCCTTCTACCAGCAGGAGGCGATAATGTCCCTCCGGCGGTGTTTCAGGGCCGTAAGTGGTGTAATGATCCAGATCAACCCCGTTGTAAGTCACCTGGTGGGGGATGGGGCGCGGGCCAAAGACCCGGTCCCACCAGTCACGGCTGAAGTTGCTCTGGTAGACGATGTGGTCTGCCATGTAGCGCCGAATCAAGGCCAGGATGCGGTTATTGATCTCTGCACGCAGGTACGCGCGGGGGGCGGTTTTTTCGAGCTTGTGGATCCAGTTCATCCCGTTCAGGCGCTGCACAACCCGCACGCCGCGGCGTTTTGCTCGCCAGAGCTTGCCCAGGTGGCGGGTGCCGCCGATCACAAGGATGGCGGTGTTCTTCGGGCTGGTGAGGTCAAAGGTATGGGGAATGCCGTGGGCCTGCAACCCGGCGATCATCCGGGCCTGGAACGAGACCATCCCGCCCAGGCCGGTCAGTTCGGGCACCAGGCAGATCTGCGTCCTCATACCCCGCCACCCTCCAGGCGCGGGCGTTGACCCACACAGCGGGCCGGGGACCCCGCCCACAGCTCATATTCGCCGGTTGACTCCAGCAGGACAGCGTTGGCGCCGATGACCGTACCATCGCCCACGGTGAGCACGCCTGCTTTGCACAAAACCTTGCACCCGGGCGCGAGGATCACGTCATTTCCGATCTCAATGCCTTCGAATTGCGAGTGTTCCATGGGCAGGTAGATGTCGGCCCGCCCGAGGGTCACCCCCTGGTAGACATGCACGTTGGCGCCAATTTTGGCTTTGCTGTGAATCACCACGCCATGCCCGCCGTGTTCGAGGATGAAACCCGGGCCGATGGGCACGGTTATGGGGATCTCGGATCCGAGCAATTTCAAAAGGTAGTAAAACAGCTTGCCGATCACAGGCAGCTGCCGGGCATAGACCAGGCGGGTGTAAAAATCTTTTTTGGCCATGAATCAAACCTCTGTTGTCGCCAGGAGCGCAGCCACTATCCGTTCGGCAGCGTGGCCATCTCCATAGGGGTTGACGGCGCCAGTCATGGCCATGTGTGCTGCGGGATCATCCAGCAGGTAGCGGGCTTCAATGAAAATATCCTCAGGATCGGTGCCGACCAGTTTGAGCGTGCCAGCAGACACACCTTCCTGACGTTCCGTACGCTGGCGCAACACCAGGGTGGGCACGCCCAGAGAAGGGGCTTCCTCCTGGATACCGCCTGAGTCGGTCAGGATCAGGGTGGCGTGTTTCATCAGGTGCACCAGAGGCAGGTAATCCAGGGGCGGGAGCAGCGTGATATTTTCGACCTCCGTGAGGGTTTCGTAGACAGGCTCCTGAATATTGGGGTTGAGGTGAACCGGGTAGATGATGGCGATTTCATCCTGGTAGGTTTCTGCCAGGCGTTTGAGGGCCTTGCAGATATCGAGGATGGGTTGGCCGAAGTTTTCCCGGCGGTGGGCCGTCACCAGCACCAGGCGGCGTGCGCCGCTGGCCACCCCAGTCTTGTTGAGCAATTGTTCAACCTGGGGCGGAGCGGGCTGCTGGCTGATCATTTGCAAGGCGTCGATGGCCGGGTTGCCGGTGACCTTGATGAGTGCATCCGGGATGCCCTCACGCAGCAGATTGTGGCGGTTGTTTTCGGTGGGCGCAAAGTGCAGGTCTGCCACCACGCCGGCAATCCGCCGGTTCATCTCCTCCGGGAAGGGCTGCCATTTGTCGTGGGTGCGCAGGCCGGCCTCGACATGCCCGATGCGGATCTGCCGGTAATACCCCAGGATGGCCGCGGCCATGACAGTGGTGGTGTCGCCCTGGATCAGGATCCAGTCTGGCTGGTGTTTCGCCAGCACGGGATCCAAACTGGTGAAGATGCGAGCTGTTAAATCCGAAAGCGTCTGGTCATGGGCCATCAAGTCCAGGTCGATATCGGGGGTGATGTGGAAGGCTTCCAGCACCTGGTCGAGCATTTCCCGGTGCTGGGCTGTCACACAGATCTTCAGATCGATGTTTTGCGGGTATTTTTGCAGTGTTTTTATGACCGGGGCCATTTTCACAGCTTCGGGGCGGGTGCCAAAGATGACCATTACCTGCAATTTTTGTTTCATGAAATCAATTATACTTTAAGCTGATGAAGCTATGCGCTGGGTTGGTTTCGTTTATCCCCGTGCATTAAACACGTTGAGATGACAATTCGGAGCTCATATTCAGCGTCCTTATGCTATACTTTTACTATGCAACGCACCTATTGGCCAACCTGGCGAAAATTCTTAGCACAATGGGGATTGGTACCGTCGGCCTGTGCCTTGATGGACTTGACCCAGCCCCTGCTGCCTTTTGTGGCCCAACTGATGTTTTTGGGGATGCCGCTTTTTAAAGGTGCCGCGTTAGGCCGTTCCTATGGCGATTTGCTCACCATGCTGGGAGATGAGGCTGCGCTTGGGCAATTTAAAGACTACTTACAGGAGGCGGGGGCATGACCTGGCCTGAAATTGGATGGGTGATCATTGCCCTGGCCGCCCTCTTGCTGGTGGTGTTTAATTTTTGGTTCAAGCATCGCGGCCGTTACCCGGCGCGCACCCAACCCGCGGTTAAATCCTTTGCAGCTCAACGGGTTTGCGCGGTAGAACGAGGGCAGCAGCGGTGGGTGTTGTTGGGAGACCAGTTCTGGTCGCGGGCATACCCGGGCTTGGGGTTGCAGGCTCTTTCTGTGTTTACCAGCCTGTCAACAGTAGACCCCCTGGCGGATGAAGGACATATCGCCGCCGCTGGCACGGGTGAGCTGGCCCTGTTTGCCCGCCAGATTGCCCAGGGCAGGTATCAGGGAGGTGTCTCGACCGGGTTGGTGGTAGCCCTGCCCGGACCCACACCGTTTTCGTTCCTGGCAGGTGCCATGGCCGAGTTGGGTTTGCACCCGCTGGGATCCCTGGGGTTGTTTGGCAACTACGGCCAAACGGGGGTGTTGCTGGCAGAGGCTACAGAGATGAAAGGCGGCCACCTGCTGGCCGCTGCCGGGTCTGTTGATGCTCAGGCGGCGCTTTTTCTTGCCACCCGAGACCTGCTGATCGCTGAAGAAGTTTTCATGCTGCCCGGTTTGTTCGATCCCACACCCAGCAACCAGGCGGGGTGGGTGAGCGAGGATATCTTACGGGTGGCGTTGATGGTGCTGCTGGTGATCGCGGCGGGGTTGAAGATGGCAGGTGTGATATGAAGAAAATCTTCCCCATATTTATTGCGATCGTGACCGGATTGACCATTTTAGCAGGTTACTTCTTCCAAGCCAGGCTGGCGCCTATCCCGGGAATGTTGATCAATTGGGGGATTACGTTGGTTGGCCTGTCCGGCCTTCTGGGGATTGGGTACTTGGTGCGGATGCACGTGATCAGGATTGCACGTGGGCAAAAAGGCGGTTTTAACAGCGTGATTCTGATCGCATCATTTTTCTTTACCATCATAGCCGGGATAATGCTAACCCCACAGGACCCCCTCTACCGCAACTGGGTGCTTAACATTCAAATCCCAATTGAAACCAGCCTGCTGGCCATTGTAGCAGTGACCCTGTTATATGGCAGTCTGCGCATGATTCGCACCCGGGGTTGGACGCTTATGTCGATCAGCTTTTTGGCCAGTGCACTGGTGTCGCTGGTGTTGAACTTGCGCTACCTGCAAACCGAGGTTGGAACGCAGGGCACGGAATGGATTGAATTTATCCGCCAGCTGCCCCTGGCTGGCTTGCGGGGGATCCTGATCGGCATGGCTTTGGGCGGCTTGATCGTTGGTTTGCGAGTCTTGCTGGCAATGGATCGCCCGTATGAGGATGAGCAGTGATGTCTGTGTTGATCTGTCCTGAATGTGGTGCTGAAAACCCGCATGATGCGGAACAATGCTGGTCCTGTACAGCCGCCTTGGCGGGCATTAAGCCGGTGGGGTCAGACCAGGATGACACAACGCTCCTGCCGCCAGCAGAGGATGACCTGACTGACCTGCTGCATTCCCTGCGGGAAGATGAAGACCTGAGCAAATTTTCTGCTGAGACAGGCGATGGTTTGTCATCCTCACCCGGGATGGATGAGCCAGCTGAGGGCCAGGATAATGAAGATGACGAACCGGAAGTGCCTGAATGGCTGAACCGCATTCGGCAGCGGGCACAGACTGAACCGGACTCGGTGGGCGAGATTACCCAGAAGATCAGTGCGGCAAAAGAGAGCCTGGAATCAGAGAAATCGGAAGATCAGCGCCTTCAATTTGAAGGCTTACTGCAGAAAATCCACGGTGAGGGTGGCGAGGAATTACCTGAAGCAGATCTCACAGCCGAATCAGTCCCTGAGGACAGCAAGGACCCGGGCACGGCGCGCAGCGATTGGCTCAAGCGCATCCGCAAAAAACATCGTCCCGAGGAACCAGAAACCTCCGAAGAACTTCTTTCAGAGCGGGAGGGCGACAGCCTGTTGCAATGGCTGGTGGCTTTGGAGGATGGTGATGAAGTATCTGAAGAAGACGAGGAGGAACAACCAGCAGAAGTTGTGATCCCTGAGGAGACCCAAGAGGTCGCCCCCCTGTCCGCCACCGAAGAGGATACCCGTGAAATTTCACTTGAGAAGGAAAAAATCTCGCTGCGGGCAGATATGGTACTTTCTGTCAGTCGGGAAGATCAAGCCAGAGCAGAGCAGCTGACCGCGACGATTTTGGATGAACACACCCCCAGGCCTGTAAACCTGCCTAAAGAATCCCTGTTTCCAAACGGGCTGCGGCTGGCGGTGGCTATCGCTTTGATCACAATCCTGAGCTTGACGCTCTTCTTGGGTACACCTGGCACTTTACCGGCCACCGCGCCAAACCCCCACAGCATGGCGGTTTTGGCATGGGCGCAAGAGCTGCCTGAAGGGTCCTCCATCCTGGTGGTGCTGGATTACCCGGCAGCGTTTGCGGCTGAAATGGAGGTGATTGCCCCGCCGATCCTCCGAGCAGTTTTCGCGGGGGGCGGGGAGGTGTCGATCCTGGCTTCGGCACCCGCAGGCCGCTTGCTCTTCGAGCGGATGCTGATCAATGCTGATATTCGTGATGCAAAGGTTGGGGAGGATTTGGGATATTATCCTGTGGCTTCCTTTGGCGCTTATGGTTTGGCCAATCAGCTTTACCAATACCAAAGCCAAGCGGAAATCTCAATCAGGATGCCTGCTGGTCCGTATGATGGCGTTGTGATCCTGGGGGATGATTATGAAGGCGCGCTGGCATGGATTGAACAATTCAGCAGCCTGACGCCCGAAATGCCGATCATTGTGTTGGTGAGCGCCCAGGCCGGACCAATGCTACAACCTTACCTGGCATCCGGCCAGGTGACGGGCATGATCAGCGGCCTTTCGGAGGCCGTTGACCTGGTGGAGCAGAACCCGGCTAATGCCAACCGTTGGCGTGCCTACCAGGTGGGCACGGTGTTAATGATCCTCATGTTGCTGATCGGTATGAGCTTCCCAGCGCAGCCGGCGCAAGGTGCAGAAAGGCAGGATGCGTGATGAGCTTGCCTGAGCTGATTTGGGGTGTGGTTGGCCTTTTGCTGACGGTGATGATCCTGAGCTACCTGATCGGTGATAATTTCTTCTTCAGAATGGCAGCCAACCTATTGGTGGGCGTCACTGCGGGCTTTCTAACTGTACTGATTGCTACACAGGTGCTCTGGCCGTATTTGATTGAACCTTTGCTTAATGGGTCACCTGATCAGCGGCTGTGGGCCCTGGTTCCGATGGCTCTGTCGCTGCTGCTGATGATCAGCCAGTTCCCCAAGTTGACCCGTTTTGGGCGCGTTCCCCTGGCGTTTTTAGCTGGCCTGACAGCAGCCATTGTGATTGGCGGGGCAGTGTTTGGAACGATGATCCCGCAGCTGCGGGCGGTAGTGCTTGGGTTTGACCCGGCAGGCTGGTATGCCGGACCCGGCCAACCCTGGATGCGCATTGTAGAGGCCGGATTGATGCTGGTAGGGGTGATTGGCACCTTGAGCTATTTCCACTTTGGACGCAGCGCCCAAAAACACACCGACACCGCGGGCGAATCCCGCCCCCGTTTGTTTGAAGCCCTCAGCAAAGTTGGCAAAGTATTTATTGGGATCGCCCTTGGCGCGGTTTTTGCCGGCATCTTCTCATCCGCTTTGCTGGCGATGATTGACCGGATCCTGTTTATTGGGGAGTGGATCATCCGGTTGACCGGGGGAAGCTGATGGCTGCGGGTAAACACCCTTATGCGTTATTGGGTCTGGATATTGGCGGGGTAAACTCTCGTGTTAATCTGATAGGTATTGCCGAGGGGCGGTATCAAGTGTTGGGAAGTTGCCGCGCGCCCACCTCCCTTGGAGAAAACCTGCACATTGGCAGCGGGGTTGGCCAGGCCATGCAAAGCCTGCAGCAGCAAGCGGATCACCTGTTCCTTAAGGATTCAGGCGGTTTGTTAATGCCGGTTGACCGCATCGGCCGGGGCGTGGACCTGGTCGGTTTGGTGCTCTCTGCAGGTCCCCGAATGAAAACCGCGGTGTTGGGCCTGTCCTCCCAGGGATCGCTGAAGGCAGCCAGGGCACTGATCGATTCGCTGCCCTTGGAATTTGTGGGGGGTTTTGATGTCACCCAATCGCTAGATGAGACCCGGGCCGTTGAGGCGCTGATAAATACCCATGCTAATTTTGTAATTATCACCGGCGGTGAGGACCAGGGCATGGCGGATGCCATCCAGCGTTGGATCGCGATTGCACGCACCGCATGTGGCTTATGGCCTTCGGCTGTCAAGCCGGTGTTTCTTTTTGCCGGCAATCCCGCCCTGGAGTCTGCCGTCCAGCGTAGTTTGGAGCGGGTGGCCAATCTGCAAATTGCACCCAACCTCCAGCCCATCTATGGTGAATTTAACCTGGTCCCCGCGCAGGGTTTTCTGGAGAAGGAAATCCTGAACCACTATATGGGCGTTCTTCAGGGATTAACGGATCTGATTGCGCTTACAGGGCAGCTTTATGGGCTCAACGGGCGTGCGGCCGAACGCATGATGCGCTATCTGAGCCAGGCCAAACGGCAGGATTCAGCCAGCACCAGGGAAAATGGACTGCTGTCGATTGACTTGGGCGGCGGCTATACCACGCTCAACGCTGGCTTTGGTGGTGTAAGCGGGGCTGTGGTGATGGACCCATTCCCTCAATTAGGCGGTTCGGAACGGCTAAACGCGGCCAAGGCCATTTGTGATTGGGCTGGCGAGACGGTCACGCTGGAGGAGGCCGATCAATTTTTGTGCAATTATGCCCTCATCCCCGGATGGGTGCCTGATACGCGCAAGGCGCTTAACCTGACCCTGGCCCTTGCCCGCTACCGTTTGCGGCAAGCGTTGATGCGCTTTGCCGGGAATCATGCCTGGCTGAATTTCGATCCAGATCTGGGTTTGCAAGGGCATTTTGAGCCGATCATCGCCAGCGGTGCAGCCCTGACCCAGGCAGGGGACCCGGCTGGTGTAATGCTGGCTTTGCTGGATGGGCTCCAGCCGCTGGGGATCACCACTATGGTGTTAGATCGGCACCATCTGCTGGGTCTGTTGGGCAAGCTGGGTGAAACCGAGCCAGTTTTGCCGGTCCATGTCCTCTCATCACCGGCATTCGAGAACCTGGGGACTGTGATTTCTGCCGTGGGGCAGCTTCCCCGCCGCAAAATTGCCCTGACTGTTCGTGTGGAAACGGCTTCCGGGAAGCACTTCAGCCTGGAGGTCCCTGCCGGATCGCTTAAACGCTTGGCAATCCCGCCCGGTGAATCGGCCGTGCTGGAGTTGCTCCCGCATCGCCGGGTAGATATTGGCTTCGGTGGGTTGGGCCGGGGTGGCCGGTTGAAAGTCATTGGCGGCCTTTTGGGTGCGGTCATTGATGCACGCGGGCGCCCTATCCACTTGCCGGATAAGGCAGAGGCGCGAATTGAGCTGCTGCAGCACTGGCGGCGTACCTTGAGCACTGACCAGGATGAACCGGGAGGTCTACGATGATCGTTTCGGTGGCCAGGGCAGCCCCTTTGATGGTGATCCAGCGCGTGCGTCGGTTGGATATCCCCGGCGAAGTTCGGGTGAATGAGGGGCAAGAGGTTAAACCCAAGGATGTAATCGCTGAAGCATCACTGCCCAGTGAAATCCTCATGGTTGAAATTGCCGATGCTTTGGGCGTAACAACATCAGCTGTCAGAGAATTGTTGGTACGCCAGCCCGGGGAATACCTTTACAAGGGTGATATGCTTGCCCAACTATCTGGCACAATTGCCCGTTTGGTCCGTATGCCGGTGGATGGTCTTTTCACAGGCTTGCACCAGGGCAAAGCGGTCTTCTTGGTGGGGGAACGGACCGTCCAGGTTCAGGCAGGTATGATCGGTGTGGTCCAGTCTGTGATCCCGGAATATGGAGCCATCCTCTCAGCAACCGGCATGCTGCTTCAGGGTATGTGGGGCAATGGCGCGGTGGGGGTGGGGGCTTTGCACGTGATGGGTGAGACGTGGGCAGCACCACTGGAGACCGGCATGCTGGCGGATGTGGCAGAAGGCGCGGTGCTTGCGGCAAGCTCCTGCCTGGAGGGTCAGATTTTGGCAGAATGTGGGACCCATGCGCTGGGAGGTTTGATCCTGGGCAGTTTGGCACCTGGGTTAATCCCGGCTGCCAAGGCTTTACCCTTTCCTGTGATCGTCGTTCAGGGTTTTGGGGTGGGCAGTCAGGACCGATCCATACTGGAATTTTTATCGCCGCTGGCAGGCAAACGCGTTAGCTTAAACGCCACTGAAATGAATCGTCTCAGCGGCATGCGCCCCGAGGCGATCATCCCGCTGGAGGCTGGCGGTGAGGCAGGCGTGATTAATGTGCAGGAAGCCTTACGGGTCGGTCAACAAGTGCGTGTATATGTCGACCGAGCCTGGGGTTTGGTGGGAGAGGTAGCAGCCTTGCCAGAGGGGTTTATCCGGTTTGAAAGCGGTGTGGAAGCACCGGCAGCTGAGATTCACTTGAATGGCGAAAGTTTGACAGTCCCGCAAGGAAATCTCATAATTGTGGATGAGGGGGATGTTCAACAAGCGGTTTAGCATAAGAAGTTGATCTTATTGCCAGTATTGTGAACGTGTCTTTGCGTGTTGGACTTAATCTGTGGTGGTCGGTGAGGGGGTTTGTGTGTGGACCAGGGAACCCAGCATCCAGCCAGTTTGTCCTGAATCCGTGATGACTTGAAACCAGCGTGTACCGGCCTGGGTTGTCAGGTCGCCGATTAATTCGAGCAGGTCACCGTTATTCGCATAGGTAACAATTACGGCGTCAAAGCCAGGGCTTTCTCGAATGACAGCCCCCACTGCTGAACTGACCAGCCCGAAAAGCGGTTCAGGCTGCGGGGTGATTGTGGCCGTATTTGTGGGAGATGGGCTGGGAGTCCAGGTGGCCGTGGGAAAAATCTGGCTGGGCGTGAGGGTGTGTGTGGGTATGTTTTCGATCTCAGGGACGGATGTATCAGAGACGATCTCAGGGATAGATGTATCTGAGACGATCACCAGCCGGGTTGGTGGGGGCGATGCAGGCGGCGGGCTGGGTGTGGTGCTGCCGGCAAAATGCAGGCCAGCGCTGGTAACAGCCAGTGTAACCGTCAGGGCAACGATCGATACCAGCCACCCCAGGTTCTTTTTAGGCGGCAGGCCCAATACGGCGAAGGAAAACACGCCCACTATGACTGCCAGTCCCAGGTGGGCCGAGGTAACGAATAAGGCGCCTGTCCACAGCGGCCTGAGGCTGGTGGTCAGGCCAAAACCAATAACTGCTATTGGCACCAGCAGGGTATAGGACAGTAAAACGCCCATGCCTTGGGGGGCTTTGCCCTGCCTGGTCAGGGTCAGGACGGTCAGAAAGACACTGACCCCCACGATGACCATATCCAGCCAAAAGAGCGCAGAAAAGCGGTAAAGGCCTAACGGATCGGGATATTTGAGGGTTTGAAAGACGCCTGCCAATGCTCCAGCGCCAAAGGTGATCAGGAACAATAACACCAAGCTGATCAGGGAATTTATTGCTTTTTTTGCATTAAGGGTGATGGGGAACAGTGCTAATCCAAATAGGGGTGCCTGAAAAGGCAGGATGACAATGGCAACGATCAGGATGGCCAGATTGTGCAGGTAGAAGGCCACTCCAAGGGTGAGCACACCCAGCAGGGCACGAGAAAAAAAGGCCGGGGTGGGCGCCGTCAGTTTGACGAGCGAATCAAGCAGGATGTGCTGTTCTGCTAATGTGGCAGAACGAGGCTGGCGGCGGATATGCCGCTGCCGCGCTGGGGGCAGGTCGTTGATGTCATTGGGAAGCCGTTCACTGCTGGGTAGGCTCATCGTAATTTGCCCTTTGATGTGTCGAGGTTGAACATAATATACTGCTTCATCAACTATCCATTATAATACACCCGGTCGTGATGCGAACACTTACCTGGTGCGCCTTGATCGCGCTTCAGGCTCAGGGTGCCCGTATGCCGGATAGGCGCATATGCGATGTGAAGATCGTAGAGTCTGCATAAATGCTGAACTGTGCGGTTGCCCTGATTATTAATGAATATGTTATCCAGCCTATTTATTTTAATAATTGCTAAGGTAAAATAAAGCCAATGATAAGATTAAAAATTTCTTCTAATAAATTGGTTTGGATTCTCGGGGTCATAGTGGTGATTGCACTGGCTGCCTGTGCACCAGAGGCGGCGGTGATTGACGTGCCACCGACTGAGACAGCTATCGAAACTGAGGTTCCGACAGTGACTGAGGCGGCCATTACGCCGACCACACCGGTCACGCCGTCAACCGTGTTGTTGGTTTCAGGGGATGATATTGAACCGCACCTGTGGATGCAGACGCAAAGCACCCTGGCCCGGTTGGCAGAGGAATCAGGGTTGGACCTGGTGAACGTGCATGGGCTTACGCCCGACACGCTCACACCCGCTGTAAAGGTTGTGGTGGGCGTTGGTCAGACTCTGGACTTGAACACCTTTGCATCAAACGCACCGAATATCACATTTGTCGCCCTTGGTGATCCCAATGCGGTTGTTACAGATAACCTGAGTGTGATTGGTGATCCTGTGCTTGAGGTGCAGCAACAAGCTTTCATGGCTGGCTATGTATCGGCGTTGATTGCCAGTGATAGCAAAATTGCGGCACTGGTCGCCGAAGAAAGCGCATACCGTGATTTTGTGACGGAAAGCTATGTTGCCGGTGCACGCTTTTTCTGCGGTTTGTGTCAACCCTTATTCCCGCCCTATAACCCGTTCCCCCAATGGGAGACTTTACCGGTTGCATCACGCGAAAACGGGTTTACGCCAACAGTGGACCGCTTTGCCATCATGGACGTTGAGGTTGTGTACGTGCAAGGCGAGCTGCTCTCCCCCGAGCTGTTGACTTATCTGGATGCGGAGGGCATGAAGGTGGTCAGCGATCGCACACCCGATGTGGTACGAAGGAACTGGATTGGTACTATTGCAGCAGATCCTACCTCGGCACTTGAAGCCTTATGGCCTGATCTGCAATCGGGAGCACCCGGACGGCAAGTTTCATCTGATCTGGTGCTGATCGATCGAGAAATGGGGTTGGTTTCTGAGGGTCGTTATCGCCTCTTTGCAGATACCCTGGCAGACCTTCGGGCAGGTTTGGTGTCGGTAGGTATTACACCTTAGATTGAGGCGTTGTTGAGGAGGTATCCTCTGTTTTGGGCGGATTACCCATGAAGGGTTCCGCAGTCGCCTGACCGGGCTGAGAAATCCCCTCGCGGCGAAGTACTTTAACAACACTTAAGGCCATCGTTTTGATATCCAGCCAGAGCGACCAGTTGTCAACATACCACACATCCAGGTCAAATTTTTCCTGCCAGGTGAGGGCGTTGCGGCCGTGAACCTGTGCCCACCCGGTGATGCCGGGCAGCACCTCATGGCGGCGAAACTGTGTGGGATTGTAGCGCGGCAAATACTCAACCAGTAACGGGCGGGGACCGACGAGGCTCATCTCGCCTTTGAGCACATTGACCAGCTCAGGCAATTCGTCAAGGCTGGTAGCCCGCAGAAACCGGCCAAATTTGGTCAGACGTTGTACATCTGGCAACGGCTGGCCCTGATCGTCTTGCCGGTTTTGCATGGTTCTGAACTTGTAGATGGTGAATATTTCGCCCCAGTAGCCAGGGCGTTCTTGCTTGAACAGGATCGGAAACCTAAACTGGATTGCCACCAGAATGCCAATGATTGCTAAGACGGGTGAAAGCAGGATTAAGACCGGTAAGGTTATAATTAGGTCCATCAACCGTTTGACAACAGGCATGCTTTTAGGCAATAATTTAACTGACATTATTAAAATAATTTTACCAAACTTATCAAACGGGTGTAATTATCTATTGAATAGATTAATTGACGAATTTAGAGAAAGGAACAACCATGGATGAGAGAATCTTAGTAATTGAAGATGATGAGGAGATCCTGCGAGTATTGAACAGGGTCCTGACTTATGAAGGATACATGGTGGATACAGCTTTAACAGGCAAGGCCGGCCTCACACTGGCAGGTGAGCAGCGGCCCGACCTGGTTGTATTGGACTTGATGCTTCCCAATATGGATGGATTGGATGTTTGCCGTCGCCTGCAGAAATTGGGGAATCAACCCATCCTGATCTTAACTGCAAAAGACACACTGGAAGACCAGGTCAAAGGCCTTGACACGGGAGCAGATGATTACATGGTCAAGCCCTTTGAAATGGATGAGCTGCTGGCCAGAGTCCGCGCCCTGTTGAGGAGGACGGCGGCTGACCGCATCAAAATTTTGGAATTTGAGGACCTGGTCCTGGATAGCAGCACCCATCGGGCTAAGCGTGGCGACCGTGAGATTGTGTTGACAGCCAAAGAATACGATCTGCTGGATCTGTTCATGCGCCACCCGCGCCAGGTGATGGCCCGCGAGGTAATCTTCGATAAGGTGTGGGACTACGATTTTGGCGGAGAAAGTAACGTGTTGGATGTCTACATCCGTTACCTGCGCCAAAAATTAGAAGCCGAAGGCGAACCCCGCTTAATCTACACCGTGCGTGGTGTGGGCTATGTGATGAGAGAGCCTGAAGAGTAATTTTAACGATGTCACTCCGCCTGCGACTGACATTAGCATATTCTGGCATGCTGAGCGGCTTTGTTTTGCTGCTCAGCATTGTTATATATGCGTTGGTCTCTCTGCTGTTTATTGATTTCGTCGATGATGATCTTGAGAATAACGCCGATCAGATCATCGGGAACCTGCAGGCGGATGCCATCGGCAATATAAAGACCGGCTCAGACATCGTTTTTCTCTCGGAGGATGTCTATTTTCAGGTTTGGTCGAGAGAAAACCAACTGGCCGATTATTCGGTTAGTGCCAGCCAATTTACTCGTGCAATGGATCAAGAAGGGCTGGCAGAGGGGCAATTGCGGTTTCGCGATGTTGTCATTGATGAGGTTTTATTCAGGGTGATGACCATCCCTTTGGAAGTGGAGGGCCAACCCTACGGCTGGCTGCAAATTGGCACTGAATTAACTACAATTCGTTTCACACTGCGATTATTGCAGATTGTATTTTTAGTTTCTGCCGTATTCGCAATTTCTGTTTCGGTGGTGATTGGATGGATTGTGATCGGGCAGGCTTTGATGCCGCTGGCCAGCATGGCTGAAATTGCCAAGCGCATCACCAGTACCAACGATCTCTCGCAAAGAATCCCGGTTTCAACGGGTACCAGTGATGAGATTAACGCCCTGGCGTTGACATTTAACCAAACTTTTGTGCGCCTGCAAAGATTGTTCAATTCCCAACGGCGGTTCTTAGCAGACGTTTCCCACGAATTACGTACGCCCTTAACGGTGATCAAGGGAAATGTGGGATTGATGCGCTTGATGAAAGCTTATGATGAAGAATCTCTGATAACGATTGAAAAAGAGGTGGACCGGTTAACCCGCCTGGTGGGGGATTTGTTGTTAATGGCTCAAGCTGAGGCCGGCAAATTACCCCTGACAATGGTGGAAGTTGATATTGAGCAGGTCCTGTTTGAGGTGTACAAAGAAATGAAAGTGCTTTCAAATGGGAAACATGATATTCGCCTAGGTGAGTTTGAACCCATCCGGGTGGATGGAGACCGTGACCGTTTGAAGCAGGTGTTCTTAAATTTGGGATTTAACGCCGTCAATTACACACCTGAGGGCCGGCGGATTGTGCTCAGCCTGAAGCAGGAAGGCAACTGGGTGGGGGTACTGGTGCGCGATGAGGGATTGGGTATCCCCAAAGAAGAGCTCAATTATCTCTTTGAACGCTTTTACCGGGGTGAAAAATCGCGTACACGCAGCACAGAGAAGGCCGGTTTTGGCTTGGGCTTACCGATTGCATACTGGATCGTGCGAAATCATGGCGGGCGCATTGATGTGGATACAGGCGAAAACAAGGGGACAACTTTTACCGTGTGGCTGCCGAAAACAATTTATGCAGACACCTTTCCGCCCTCAAAAAGGAACAATTCACCAGAAAAGCAGATTAAGGAAACTTAGCGCAGCCCCCAGGGTGAGTTCGGCTTGTTGGCAGAAGTGTCAGCCAGGCTGAAAGTGCCTTTGCTTTAGTATTGCCAAGCCATGCATCCTGGTAGATACTGGAACCCCAGCGCGCATATCGCTGGGATCTGGGGGTCAATGAGCAAGATCACGGTTGATTTACCCATGACCGTCGTTTTAACCTACCAGTGCCAGTTTGAGATCGGCATTTGCTTTTAAGAGGGCAGCCTGCAAGTAAGTAAGGCCGCGTTGGTCATTGGCCTGGGGGTCAAAATGCTGGAATATTAACCAGTTTGATATGGGTTTTATCATCAGATGTGAGTCAGCGTTAGCTGGTGTGATGATAGGGGCACCTTGCAGGTTGTGCGCTTATTTTAAATTAAACAGTTCACTCAGCTGTAAGTAGAGTGCTTGATCGTTTACTGCCAGAATGTTTCCCCAGCCCTTAGGGTCGGCCAGCTGGCAGGGATAAGCTGAAAAACGCCTCCAGCGATGCATTTCGCCATACGCCTTGATGGGATACCACTCTGAGATGACCAGTTGATAATTGCGGTCTACCAGGAAAGCAGCCAGTTGATGAATATCGTAGCCCAGCGGGATGGTTTTTGCGTTTTCAAACTCGCACAGGATCACCCGGGGGTGGGGAGCAGCGTCCCAGGGAAAACCCTGCAGGACCATCAGGTCAAACCCTTCAGTGTCAATTTTTAAAAAATCTATCGCGTTGGCGGTTAATCCATAGTCTTGAAGGGCTGCTGCCAGGGTGGTGACGGGAACCGTTTCGGATGCTTCGTGGCTGTTGAGGAAGGCTGAAAGGCCGCTCACGCCAGTGGATTCTGTGCTGGCAAACAGGGTGGCAGCCGGCTGATTGTGGTCAGAACAGGCGCGCGGGTCGATGATTACATTTTCGAATGTGCCAAAAGTGGTCGTCAAGATATTGCGGTTGTTTGAGTCGGGTTCAAAGGCAATCACCTGCCAGCCAGCCCGTGCAAAAGGCGCCAGTGATGAGCCATGATGGGCACCAACGTCGATCATCAGGCCGGATTGGTTGGCACTTTTGAGCAAATCAAACAAGATTTGGGTTTCATCCGGGCGGTAGGATCGGTCGAACTTAGCTTTGAGGATAGAAAATACCCCTTTGAGTCCTCTGGTTTTGAGGACGTTGCTGGCGGTTTTTAACTTTTTGATCAACGGCATGGTATCTCTCCTGGGGCAAATTATACATTAGATTTTTGATGGAAAGCGCTATTCTGCACCCGGTTCATCTTGACCTTTTAACCCAAATCGGATAGACTCTTTAGTCGCACTGCATGTTAGCGAGCTTTGTAAATATCTTGCTTTAAGGTTTAGGCTTTGGTATAATCGTGCAGTCTTATGACGCGTTGTACTTTAAAAGGCAGGGTTTGCCGATGTAGCTCAATGGTAGAGCAATCGCCTTGTAAGTGATAGGTTATGGGTTCGATTCCCATCATCGGCTCAGGTTATACGCTTGCGATCGGGATGCATTTTAGCAAATGATCCCGATCTCGAGCGGGTAACATACCCGTTTGGTCCAGGACGGTTACCCAAGTGGACAAAGGGGACTGACTGTAAATCAGTTGGCACAGGCCTTCGTTGGTTCGAATCCAACACCGTCCATTTCTGGCAGCCTTGGCTTCCAGTCGGATCGGCTGCCCTCATAGCTCAGTCGGTAGAGCGCATTCTTGGTAAGAATGAGGTCATGGGTTCAAATCCCATTGAGGGCTTTCTGCCGGCAAAAGAACAACGAAATTATGTGAACGAGGCTTTTAGTTAAGGAGAAAGGAATTTATGGCCAAGCAAAAATTTGATCGCTCAAAGCCGCACCTCAATGTGGGAACGATGGGACATATTGACCATGGTAAGACCACGTTGACAGCGGCGATCACGAAAGTACAGGGGATGAAGGGCTTTTCAGATTTCCGAGCGTTTGATTCAATCGACAACGCGCCGGAAGAGAAAGAGCGTGGGATCACGATTAACATTTCGCATG